>JAWVZC010000113.1:0-11540 GCA_033722415.1 Balneolaceae bacterium
GCCGGCAACAGAGTGAGGAATCACCGAGGCAGACGGGTAGAGGCTGGCAAAGGCGGGATCACTTGGGTCCCGTGGTTTGTCGGCCCGATCTTTGGCAATAATCCGGGTGTGGTATCCCAGCAACTGGAGTACAATCCCCGTCGTAATACCGTTAACCCCGGCCCCGATAATGCAGACAACGTTGGAATTCAAACTCATTTAAAAACCATCTCCGTAATTTTCAACTGTCAACCCGGGACCTTCTCCATATTCCAGGGCAGGTGATCCAGATCTACGTTGCCTCCCGAAATGATTATCCCGACATCTAAGTCATTCACGTCCAGCTTGTCAAACATCAGGGTGGCCACCGGCACGGCACTCGAAGCTTCGATAATCAATTTGGTTCGCTCCCAGACAAAGCGCATCGCCTTCACAATCTCCGATTCCGAAACCGTTACGATATCATCAACAAATGTTCGGATACAGGCGAATGTCAGGTCCCCGAGTGAGGTCCGGAGTCCGTCGGCAACGGTTTCGGTGTGTTCAAGCGGAATGAGTTCTCCCTTCTTGAAGGAACGGTACGCGTCGTCGGCTTCTTCCGGTTCGGTTCCGATAACACGAACATTACCGTGTTCTGAAGTGGCAATGGCCGTTCCGCTGAGCAACCCGCCGCCCCCAACCGGCGCTAAAATGAGGTCGAGGTTCGGATATCGGTTCAACAGTTCAAGAGCCGCTGTTCCCTGTCCGGCAATAATGCGCGGATCGTTGTAGGGATGGATAAATGTGGCCCCGGTATTCTTAACCACCCTTTGAAGCGTCGATTCCCGAGCCTGCAGGGTCGATTTACAAAAGGTGATTTCACCTCCATAGTCCCTGACGGCATTTACCTTCACTTCTGGGGCATTTTCCGGCATCACAATGTAGGCGGGGATACCTCTGATTTTTGCAGCCAGGGTAATTGCCTGCGCGTGATTCCCCGAGGAATGGGTGGCCACACCCCTGTGAGCTTCCTGTTCGGCAAGCGAAAAGATTACATTCGATGCACCCCGGAACTTGAAAGCCCCCACTTTTTGAAGATTTTCACACTTCAGAAACACCCGGCACCCGCAGCGATCGTTCAGCGAACGATTGGTGATAACCGGCGTATTATGCGCATGTTTCCTGACAATTTCGTGTGCCCGACGGATATCGTCACTTTCAGGTAGCTGCAACGGTGCGTTTTTGGCTTGAATTGTTGGCTCCGTTTTGAAGAGGATTTACCATGAATTACCTACTCTTGCTGAGCTATATCCATCCGAATTGCTGAAATACATACAACGCAAGACTCATGACTCAAAACTCATGACTAAACTCAACACTAAACCGCAGGAAAGGACCACGGATCCCGGTAGTTCGGGGTAATTAGCTTGTCGGCCTCGGGATTGTCGACGAATCGGTTGTTTTGTCGGTCCCATCGTACCTTGTCGCCCGTGCGAAACGCAATATTTCCGAGTGAAGCGTTGATTGCTGTGTTACTTGCCTCTGCGATGTCACAGGCTGGTTTCTCACGCGATTTCATAGAGCTCAGGAAGTCCCGAACGTGAAGTTTCAGATCTTCTTCCGGACCTTTTTCTCGCTTCTGCGGTGGTACGAGGTTTTTATCGTCCTCGGTTTCGGGAATCACCTGCCACCCCTGGCGGTCGATTACCAGCGTGCCGTTTTCGCCGATAAAAGCGACCCCGTGATCGCGTCCATAGGGCCCCTTTTCGATACCGATGGCATGTTCCCAGATCATGGAGAAGTCATCAAACTCATAGATCGCCTGCTGGGTATCCGGGGTTTCCATACCGCGGTCGGGGAAACCGGTCATACCACCGGTGGCCATCACGCTGTTGGGCTGTTTCACACCCATACCCAGCAAAATGATGTCGATCAGGTGCACTCCCCAGTCGGTCATCAGGCCGCCGGCGTAGTCCCAGTACCAGCGCCAGTGAAAGTGAAAGCGGTTCGGGTTGAAGGGCCTTTCGGGAGCGGGACCCAACCACATGTTGTAGTTAACCCCCTCGGGCGCGGGTTGATTCTCTTTTTTCGGCGGCGGAGTAAACCAGCCAAGATAGGCCCAGGCCTTCGTAATACGAATTTTGCCAAGGTCGCCCGATTCAAGGTACGCCAGAGCATTTTTCCAGTGCGGACCGCTGCGCTGCCACTGGCCCACCTGTACAATCCGATCGTATTTGCGGGCGGCCTGTTCCATCACCTGGCATTCGGCGATCGTTCGGCCCAGCGGTTTCTCGCAGTAGGCATCTTTCCCCGACTGACAGGCCTCCACTAGGGGCAGGCAGTGCCAGTGGTCCGGCGTGCCGATGATGACCGCGTCGATATCCTGTCGTTCCAGCAGGGCCCGGTAGTCACGGTACAGGTCCGGTTTGTTACCGGCCATTTGTTCCACATCTCGGGCACGACGATTCAGCACATTTTCATCGACATCGCACAGTGCGGCGCAGCGAACATTTGACTCCTGCAGAAACATGCTCAGGTTGGACCACCCCATGCTGTTGCACCCGATAAGGCCCACAACAACATCTTCATTGGGATTACGACTCCCTAAAATTGAGAATGCACTTCCGGGCACCAGGGTAGCCGCCCCGGAGGCAGCCACTATTTTTGATGATCGACTCAGAAATTCTTTGCGGTTCATACCCATCTGTTCCTCGTTTATTTACATGTTCAATGTCCTTATGGTAAGTAATGAATTTGCGGGATTAAAATCGATAAGAATTACATTGTTGACCGACTTGGCGAATCGTTGAGAATTAGACTGTTATAGGAAGGAAACCGGCAAAGCGAGGGTTGTGAGTCCGTAAACGAGTGGTCTTGAGACCGAGTTCTCCTCAATTAAAAAATAACTGGCAATAAACATTACTGTATTACCAATCGGATCTGGCCTCGTCAATTCTCCAGCGGGTGTTCAAAAAACAAGTACTCTTCAACAGGTAAACCGCCGATCAGGTGCTCCTGGATGATGCGTTCGAGGACTTCGGGAGTGCAGGAGTGATACCAGGTGCCATCGGGATATACCAGGGCAATCGGACCCCGTTTGCAGATCCGCAGGCAGTTGGCCTTTGTGCGGTAGATACCGCCCTTGCCGGCCAGGTCGAGCTCCTTCAGGCGCTTTTTGAGGAACGCCCACGATTCCAGGCCGATCTCTTTTTTGCAGCATTTCGGCTTCGTTTGATCGGCACAGAGAAAAATGTGACGGTGTATATGGTCGATGTGCAGTTTTTTTGCTTCTTTCCGGGCTTTTTCACTCATTGCTCTTTCAACTGTGGTTCCTGTTGATTATGGGTGTCTGACTTGGTATGTCGCCGGCGATTGCGCCGGGCCCTGCGCCTTCGGTTTTTCCGCCGGGCGACATACGGCAGAAAGAAAAGATAAATTCCGGTTAGCCACAATATGGTGATTATAATCGCCGAGGGCAGGAAGATCCGGAGTTTCGCTTTGTCATGGAACCAGGACCCGTCGTGGATCGATTCGATCACGTCCGATCGACGCTGCTGGAAATGGAGCAGTTCACCCGATCCAAGGTCGATCTGCAGTTCCCAGTCGTTTCGGCTTCGTACTTTGACGATGCCGTCATCAGGGCGGACGTCCAGCCGGTCGATATCCTCCCAGCCGGTAATTTCGGCCTGGGGTGCAGCTCGTGCAACAGCCAGTATCTCCGGGAAAGATATTTCCGGCGACTGGTTGCTGATACTGCCCTGATGCGTGGGAGGTTGTATCCAGGCAAACTCTTTTTTGACCTGCAGGAAGAGTCCGCTGATTAGAACGATCAGAAAGGGCAGGGCGCTTAATATGGCGCCCCATCGATGTAGCTTGCGGTAGTTCCGCCGGGGATTCCAACTCAATATTGATACCTATTAGCTTGGGATTCAACGGGTGTAACGGCGGGATTTACTGTAAAGTTATTTCTAATTCAAGCAAGGACCGATATTTTATAAACTTTTTACGGGGTGAAACTGCGCGTGGCATTCGACCGGTAAACGCCGGGTTTCGCTTCAACCTGTTTCCACTGATTCTGATATTTAATTTAGGGTCTCCTCAAAAAGTACGAGTATCACTTTCCAAGTATAAGCGCTGTTCATTTTTGTGTGAACATACCCCGGGGATAATGTAGTTACTGGTTATCGGGATCCAGTTATTTTTACTTCAACTTATAGCCTGATTATTACGTGCATTTATTTTCCATAATAATCCCTCAAATTCATTTTCATTGGCAGTTAATGAAGCACTATGGGAGTGAGGATGTCCTACTTTACTAAAGGCAGGTGGAGATCGGCAGTAAAGGAACCGGACGGAAAATCCGCCGTCCGCACCGGATTCAGGCCGGTTTACTCATCTAGTTTTCTTTGTCGTCATCCGGCAGTCGATGTTCGGTTCGGATCCGTATCGGGTAACTGAGAACTACATAAAAGCTACTGTTTTTTAACTCCCCATCCCCCTCTGGTGTTTACGAGAGGGGGAGGAGGTATTTCAAAGATCTCCGGTGGAGATAACGGTTATAGCTTCGGAGAAATACTGGGTAAGCCTGCTAATTAAGATAGTAGCGAAAACCGAGAGCTCCGTCGAACCCGAAATTGAAATCGTTAAACAGGATGGTCGGTACGAATTCAAAGAATACGTCCGCCGGGGTATCCTCAAATTGGTACACCGTACCCACCGGCACCCGGATACCGAAGTCGGTATCGTCGCTGAAATCGTCGAACGTCAGTCGTACACCACCGCCGTAGTAGAGCCTGAGATCGCCCGACTCCATGTTGAAGGAGCCGTTTTCACCGGTACCGTGCATCAGCACATCGGCATGCGTGTAGAAAGAGGAAAAATTTTCCGAGATGTTAAACGTCACGGCCCCGCCGATGGCAATATCTTCATTGATCCATGCCTTGTAACTGATACCGGTGGGCCCGTTGATCATCGCCCCGATACCGAAACCTTCATCCTGGGCATGCGCCAGTTCGGCGGTGAGCGTTATGGTAGCACACAATAGCGTTATCGTTAATAGTTTTCTCATTGATGTACTTTTTTTGGGTTATGATTCCGATGCAATTTTACATTTTAGAGCAAAATAAATATAGTGATTCAAGAATATAGAACATACCAAAGTAAAACGTCAGGGTTTTTTATCGGTTTGAAATTGAAAGGTTCCGAAATGTAGTAAGACAATGAAATACACCAGGAAAGCATTTTTACGGCATGTGGGATTGTTATCCGGTTCGCTGGTGACCGGCATGGGCAGGGGAACCGGTACCCCTCGGATCGGAACCCCCGGTAAACGTTCGAACGGAAACAAAAGTGACAATATGATTGAAATCGCAGAAGTTAGCGCCAATTTTGAACGGGAACCGCTCATTCGTCCTTTCGGATTTAAGGGGGGATTCCTGCGGGAAATCTGGCAGACGATTGCCCGGCTGAAATCAACAAACGGCCATGAAGGTCTCGGTCTCTGCAGTCAGAGCGTGCTGTGGTCCGATTCCTCGGTGTTTGCCAATCATACGGAAAGTGGGGGTAACGCCCTGATGTACGCGATCTCTGAACGGGCCCTGCAGATGATTGAGGGGGAGCAGTTTCGCGCACCGGTGCAGCTGCAGGAGCGGATCCTGGAGGAGCTGACCGCCTATGCCAGGGAGATTACCGGCGAGCCTGATCTCCGTACCACCTTTGTACTGAATGCGCTGGTCGGGGTGGATAACGCTCTCTGGATGCTCTACGCTCATGAAAACGATATTTCCCAATTCCGGGAGATGCTGCCGGAGCAGTATCGGCCCTCACTTTCGCACCGTCAGCCGATGGTGGCCAGCGTGCCGGTGATCTCCTACGGCACGCCGATCAGCGAAATAACGCAGGCGGTAGAGGAGGGGTATTTTTTCCTGAAGCTGAAACTGGGACAGCCGGGCACCCAGCAGGAGATGCTGGAGAAAGATATGGAGCGGATTACGGCGATCCATAACGCGATCGGAGATATGCGCACACCCCACACCCAAAGCGGAAGGATACCCTATTACTTTGACGCCAACGGCAGGTACGAACGCAAGGAGACTCTGCTGCGGTTGCTCGATCACGCCCGGAATATCGGCGCCTTCGACCAGATCGAGGTGATGGAAGAGCCGTTCCCCGAGGAGCTGACAATCGACGTGCACGACATTCCCGTTCGTCTGGCCGCCGATGAGAGTGCCCATACCGACAGGGATGCCATTGAACGGATTGAAATGGGCTACAGCGCCATCGCCCTCAAGTCGGTTGCCAAGACGATGAGCATGACGATGAAGATCGCCCAGGCGGCATACGAGCGGGGCGTGCCCTGCTTCTGTGCCGACCTGACGGTGAACCCCGTGCTGGTGGAGTGGAACAAGATTGTAGCCGCCAACGTGGCCCCGTTCCCCAACCTGGGCATGGGACTGATGGAGACCAACGGACACCAGAATTATGACAACTGGGAGCGTATGCGCCGGTACCACCCGTTTCCCGATGCACAGTGGGCAAATGCTGAGAACGGGGTGTTTGAACTGGGCGACGATTATTACGAGAAGAGCGGCGGCATTTTTGAGATCCCGAAGCACTACTACGACCTGGTTACGGTTGAGGAGTAGAATGGCATTCCCTTGTGGCCGCGGACACCAAATTGGCAGATACGGGAAACGCAGATTACACTTCAGGCCGACCTGCGCTTGTCGACCTTATTAAGGTACCGTCTATACCATGAATTCCCCAAGCTGCTGTACAGTGGATGCCGCATCCACTTTCCGGGTTTTTCGACTATTTGAAGCTGAGACACCCTCTGGCCTGCTTTGCTAACCAATTTCGCAGCTTCATATACTGTGACAGGTATTTCTTTACAACATCAATGTACCTTCTTGTTAACGAGGGTATTACACCGATCCGGCATTGATTCTTGTGTGAAATGCGGTCTAGTAGTCCAACCCCGGCTGGGTGATTTCGAAGTTATGTTCCTTCTTGGCTTCCCGAACCATCGTTTCCACATCCTTTAGCAATTGTTTGGCATCGTAGAGGATGCCATCTTTAATGGTATATTTCACCCCGCCCGTGCGCACCGGTTCGTTGTCCTGGTTTACCCGAATAGCTCCCGTGCCGTACAGCACCTTCAGGTTGGCCAGCGGGTTGGCATCCACGAGGACCATGTCCGCTTTTTTGCCGACCTCGATAGTGCCGATTTCGTTATCCATCTCGAGCACCTCGGCGGCCCGGATCGAGGCCGACATGAAGATCTTCAGCGGGTGAAATCCGGCTTCGCGCAGCAGCTCCATCTCCTGGATATAGCCGAATCCGTAGAGCTTGTAGATATACCCCGCGTCGGCACCGAGCGTTACCCGGCCGCCCCGGTTTTTGTATTCGTTTACAAACTGCATCCAGAGGTCAAAATTCTCTTTCCAGGCGATCTCCTGTTCGGTGCCCCAGTTCAGCCAGTAGGAGCCGTGTGAGATCCGGTTCGGCTTGTAGAACTCCCACAGCGATGGCAGCGTGTACCGCTCGTGCCATTCGGCCCTACGCTGTTCCATCAGGTCACGGTTCGCCTCGTAGATAGTGAAGGTGGGATTTAATGCGACCTCCAGGTCCAGCATTTCATTCATTACGCTGTTCCAGTGCTCGCTTCCCGGTTCGGCGGCCTGCTTCCAAAGGTTCCCGGCCTCCTCAAACCGGTGCTGCTCATTTTGGTAGTTATAGTCAAGCGGGTAGTCCTGTATGACGCGGTCATCGAACAGGGCCTCGGGAATGCCGTACCAGTGGGTGATACTTTCCAGCCCCAGACGGGCTGACTCCAGGGCATCGGTGGTGACCACGCGGGTTTGGGCGTGGTGGGTCATGGTGCCCAACCCCAGGATATTCGCTTCGTCGATAGCGGCCGCGTAGATCTCTCGGGAGGCCCCGAAGAACTTGATGCCGTCGGCGCCCTTCTCGTGGACCATCCGTACCCATTTCCGCGCTTCGTCCGGGGAAGTGATTTCCCCACTATGCCCCATGCCAAACCCGATATAGGCGGAAATTCGCGGTGCAGCGATCTGGTTTTTAGTGCTACGCTCCTTCTCTTTCAGGGTCCACGCCATTCCGTTGAATGAACCCGGTTCGCGGATCGTTGTAATGCCGTGGGCCAGCCAGAGCTTGTAGACATATTCTGCGGGTGTTCCCTGGGCCTCCCCGCCGGTGTGAGCGTGCATGTCGATAAAACCGGGCAGCAAGTACATCTCGCCTGCCTCCAGGACCTTGTCACCATCCCGGATTTTGGGCCGGATATCCTCATCAATCGGCACCCCGGGATACCCGACCGAGGCGACCTGCGTAATGGTATTGCCCTCCACCACGATATCCACCGGACCCCTCGGGGGCGAACCGGTGCCGTCAACCAGGGTTACCCCCCGGATAACAAGCCGGTCAAACGGTCCCTCACCACGGGTGCGATCGGGGGCGGGTTCCACCTGGGCGAACAGCGGGCCCGAAAATACAAGAGTTAGAATGAGGAAAAGGATGTTACTTCGAATGTCAAACATTTGGTCAGTTCAGCATTTATGGTTTGATGATTGGAATGTTACGAACTTAATTTACATGGTTGTCCCCGAAATCTTCAACTGGCACCAGTAAGAGAGACCGGCACTCAACAATCTACCGGTGAACACTGAAGGCTTGTTGTCAAGTACCAAGACAACACGGTAACCGGATTCCCGCCGGTAACAGCGTAGCCGAACGTAATTAAAGCAGCAGCGCCCCCTCATGCTTCAGCAGCCATTCTTTGCGTTCAATTCCGCCCGAGTAGCCAACCAGCATCCCGTTTGAACCTATGACGCGGTGACAGGGGATCACAACCGGGATCGGGTTTTGACCGTTTGCCCTACCCACCGCACGAACCGTGTCGGGATCCCCGAGTCTTTCGGCCAGTTGCCCGTAGGTGACGGTTTCTCCGAAACCAACGGACTGCAGCGACTTCCAGACTCGCACCTGGAACTCAGAACCCGACGGATTCAGCGGAAGGTCGAATACCGTGCGCCGACCTTCGAAATATTCCCGGAGTTGATTTGTGGCCATGGTTACCACCGGATTATCAGAGTTCACAGGGGGGATTTCCCGGTTGCCGATAAATCTGATTTCAGTCAGGTAAGCACCTGCGATTTGGACCTGGATCCTGCCGAGAGGAGAATCGACTATGCCGGTCGCGATATCTGTTGAGCGGGAATTCACAAACCTTTTCAGTTTGAAAGTGATATGGAACCGGTTCGATCGAACGCTAGTGTGGTGTTTCCCAGCAACTCGTGCCCTATATTAAGGTCAAGGGTGCCGCTGAGATCGTACGTGAGTTTCTCGGCTTTTGAGAGTACCCGGAATGCAGATAGCCCGATTTCTTCAATACTTAGGGAGATCGGGATCTCAAGTTCCGTAACACCGTGTTCCCCGATCAGGACATCTTCCAGCACCGTGCCGTCAGACCAGTGGTCCCCGTTCACCTGCAGTGCGTAGTCCAGCCGGTTGATGGCTAGGGCAAACCCATTCGGGTTGTCGAAGCTGATCTCCAGGTTCAGGTCCGCCTCGGTGAAACCAAGGCTGCGGATACTGAAATCACGGATACGGATGTCCGGCATTTTTAACAAGGGTACAGTTCCCGTTTTATTGACCGGAACCTCGGTTCGGCCGATCACCGGCAGGTCGAAGGTAAGGGTACTTTTAAACGCATACCTGGCTTCATCCATTGATTCCAGACTCGTGATCGCGTTGAAGACCTCCCGGTAGTTCAGTGTCAGCGGTACTTCCAGTTGGGTACTGCCGGAACCCTCGATCCTCATTTTTTTCGACTGCTTCCCCCGTGCAAAACTGTTGTCATTCAGATGCAGTTCGTAATCATACTGCAGCAGATCCACCGCCAGGTTATTGGGGTTGTCCACGTTCACATCGTAGGTCAGTTCAATCTCCCGGAAATTAAACCCGGTTACCCGAACATTTTCGACCGACAGATTCGGTTTTTGAATGTTCCGGGAGAAGTCTCCCAGCGCGGAACATCCGGAATGGAACAGCAGTCCGGTGATCAGTAGGAGGCTGCAATAGCTGGCTGTACTGGCTTTCATCGTACCTTCTGTTATCAGGTTCTGAGGGGCAATTTTATGGCCGGTTATCGGGAAAGATAATATAGTCAGATTGTGTTGAAATATTTTATCAATATCGGCAGCAGAGTTAGCCGGTGGTAAACGCAAACAATCCGATTACAGGAATGTGAATATGATTTCACATGATCCGCAAAAAAAATGAATAGCCAAAATTAGTTTTGTGCTATCCTGTGCGGTCCATTATGATGGAGTCACGGAACGTGCGGCTTTGGTGAAATGCAAGGTATCACCGGGTGTCGTTTCATCGGATCAGGAGTTAAGTCAGTGAAAATTGCCGGTTTGAATAGCACCATTTTTTATGAGGGTTGAGTTTCGTCTTATTTGGTTTATGATACAAAATATCGAGAAGAACTTATCGGGAACGGCAAATCTGGCATTCATTATCGTAATAATAGGGGACGATGCAGATCTTATTCAGCAGGGTTAACAGTTCATTTTCCCATTGGGAGAAAAGCAGTATTTACCGGGCTCAAAAAAAATCAAAAAAATTTGTAACAATATGGCAGGTAGCTACTCTTGTTAACAGAACAAGCGCTCAAGTTTGTCTCTCTAAGACCCTAATCTAGTTAGTCAACTAGTCACTCCTAAATGCTGAAACCTAAAGCATGAATCCCGGGACGGATACTCCCGGGATTTACTTTTTCACGCTGTTTCTTTTGACGGTTAATTTCCCGGCATTTTCCATTTCGGGTTCATACCGGCAAGAGGGGATGTCATAAGACGGAGAATCGTCAACGGAAGATGAAACACAGAGATGATACTTCAGCGGCAGGTGCAGACTCATGGCAGTTCGAAGAGGGGGGAGTTCACTCCTTAATCAGCAGAAAACCGACCAGCACAAAGAGTACAGCTAATCCCGCAGTGAACAGGAAGGTGCCGGTGATTCCCGTCAGCCCGTAGATCAGCCCCAGTAGTACAGGCCCCAGGGCCTGCCCGCCTCGCAATACCGTCCAGTTGACCGAAAGGAAGGCCGCCCGGTGTTCGGTAGGGGCCTGGTGCGTCAGCAGATTCAACACGCTGGGTATGTTGATCCCCTGAGCAAATCCGAAGAGGGCGATCGGAAACAGCAGTACCCAGATACTGCCGATAGCGGGAATTGTGAGGAAAACCAGAATGTAGATCATGGCGGCGGTAACAATGAGGTTGGCTTCCGAAAAACGGGCGGCCAGTTTGCCAAGCTGCGAGGACGTGAGGGCGGTGACAAAAGACGATCCGGACAGAAAAAGTCCGATGACAAAGGAAGTTTCTCCAAATTCCTGATCCATCAATATGGGAAAATAGGTGAGATATCCACCGTAGAGCATCACAAACGTCAGGAAGTTGGCGGTAAACAGCCCGATTACTTTACGGGATTTGATGGAACCCAGTACATTGCCGAGGTATTCGCGTAAATTGGTGCCATTTTCCGGTTCCGGGTTATTA
>JAWVZC010000114.1:0-11528 GCA_033722415.1 Balneolaceae bacterium
CTGTCCCGACTCACCGAACTGTGCGCGTGTCACCAAACAGCTCCCCGCTTCTGCTGATGATCTCTGGGAGCACAGCCTCACGGCATTAAAAGAGATGAAACCGTATGATATCACCCTGGAACCCGATGAATATCGGATTGAATCCGTATTCTTGGTGTTCTTTTTCAGGGATGACTTCACGCTCCAGATTATCGGGGCCGGGGAGAGCAGCAGCTACCTGCATGTTCGCAGTGCCAGCCGCGTGGGCTACAGCGACCTGGGAGTAAACACCCGAAGGATCAGAACCTACCTGAAACAACTTAACACCGTGACTGAAGGTGCGGAATAGGCTCCGGCAGAATCATTCCCTTAGGCTAAAACGGCTTGAAAAGCCCCAGCAGGGTATTTACAACGACCAGTGCGTAAACCACGAGAGAGGTGTTGTAGGCCTTTTTCCACCTTGCGCGGGCTTCCTGGTCCAGGGAGCTCTCCTCGCGCGATTTCAGGTATTTCTTGAACCCGACGCTGCGCTTGATTGAGAATCCAACCAGAATCAGAATCACAAAAAAGATCGCCTGTTTGACCGCCAGCCAGCTGTGCATCTCGAAATTAAACCAGCCCCACTGCGGACCGGAAGGAATAGAAGCCAGTGCCCCACCTGAGATAAGAATCCCCAGTGCGCCCAGATGGGCCCCTATGCTGGTGGAGCGGCGTTCCAGCTGCATAAATTTTTTCTCCCCTTCGGACCGGTAAGCCTTCCCGGCCTTCCAGGCGAAATAGAGACTCCCGACAAGAGCCAGCAACCACGCGATGTATGAAACGATGTGTACCCAGTAGAAAATGGTATAGGACATTACTGTTCTGAATTTTTAGGCGTTTGAGGTATGTGATGTTGATTCAACAATGTCTTTTGAACCGTGTAATCGGCATGGCAACAGGATTAACGGCAGCAAAAGCCGCAGATAACCGGTATTCCTGCCAGTGAAGATGTAAAAGAGGAGTACAAGTACAAGTCCATTACACAGCTGCTTTAGAAAAAATGTCATCGATAAGGTGACCGTATTTCTCCTGAATAACCCGGCGTTTCACCTTGAGTGTTGGGGTCAGTTCACCGGTTTCCACCGAAAATTCATTCGGCACAAGCCTGAAGTCCCTGATTTTTTCATGGGAGGCCAGATCCTTGGAGTACTGCCGGATCTCCTTCTTGTAGATGGCCTGGATTTCATCAACCTGCAGAAGCTCCTCTACAGAGTCGTAGGATAATCCCTGTTCGCCGGCATACTGTTCGATCACCTCGAAATCAGGAACTATTAACGCAGCCATAAAAGGTTGTCGTTCCCCGACCACCACCAGCTGGTCGACCCATTTGCTGGTTTTGAACAGGTCCTCAATCGGACCGGGATAGATGTTCTTACCGCCGGCATTGACGATCATATGCTTAATCCGGTCGGTGATCTGCAGGTTGCCGTCCAGGAAACGACCCACATCTCCCGTGTGGAGCCACTGATCTTCATCGATCATCTCGCGGGTGGCCTCCTCGTTTTTCCAGTATCCTTTCATCACGTTGGGTCCCCTGCATAAAATCTCCCCCGTTCCGCTCGTCAGGTTGGTCGGGTAGTCTTCGCCACTGATTTTCGCGATAATTTCATTATCCTCGAGGCGCTGTATAGCCACCGTCACCCCCTTGAGTATCTGTCCCACGGTACCCATCTTTTCATTGCCGTAGGTATTGGCGGCCATAATCGGAGACGTTTCAGTAAGTCCGTATCCCTCCAGGATATGGAGGCCAGCCGCCATAAAGAAGTGGCCGATTTCAGCCGGAAGTGCCGCCCCGCCCGATACAAAAAAGCGGATGTTCCCTCCGGTACGCTCCTTCAGCTTGTCAAACACCAGCTTGTCGGCCAGCGGTTTCTGAAGGGCTACCAGTCCCCGTTTCCCGTCGGCGTATTGCCGCCCCACATTGAACGCCCAGTCGAAGATCTTTTTCTTGATCTCGCTCCCCTCCTCCACACTTTTGGTGACCAGGTTGTAGATCTTTTCAAACAGTCGCGGAACGCTCATCACAATGGTGGGATGTACCTCCGTCAGGTTTTTTGCCACGGTATCCACGCTTTCGGCGTAGTAAATTTCACCGCCACCGGCCATCAGGGCATAATACCCGGCCGTACGTTCGAAGGAGTGACAGAGCGGAAGAAACGAGAGTGCACGGTCCCGCTCATCAATATGGATATGCTGGTGAGCCGCCTTTACATTGCTGACGATATTCCTGTGGGTAAGCATCGCACCCTTGGGCTTTCCCGTGGTACCCGAGGTGTATATCAATGTAGCCAGGCTCTCCGGTTCAATTTCGGTGGAACGCCGTTCGATCTCCTCCTGGTACCTGGGAAAATTGCGATAGCCTTCGTTCAGGATATCCTCAAACAGTGCTACATACGGTTCTTCCATTCGGCTCTCCACCCTCGGTTCGTCAAAAGCGATAACCTGCCGTACGTATTCACACTCCTCGAAAACCGCGATCGCTTTTTTTAGTTGAATGCCTGTGGATACGAAAAAAAGTTCGGCCTCGGAGTTCTGCAGAATATATTTGCACTGGTTGGGAGGCAGCGAAGTGTACAGTGATAC
Organism: Balneolaceae bacterium; assembly: GCA_033722415.1. Classification (GTDB taxonomy): domain Bacteria; phylum Bacteroidota; class Rhodothermia; order Balneolales; family Balneolaceae; genus JAMQKA01. Next base: position 2,602 of record JAWVZC010000114.1, read on the forward strand.
ATTAATCGCCCCCACCAGTTGAATGGCAAGGTCAACAACTGCCCACTCATACCGGTTTTCACTCAAAATTGCCACACGGTCCCCCATCTCTATGCCGTGACCCACCAGGTAGGCAGCAACGGCCTCTACATCTTCCCGGACCTTATCCCAGGTAATCGCTTCAAACTGACCGTTTGGATCCGGCTTGTGACCGAAGGCTGTCTTATTATTCTCCTCATATTTCTTGGTCAGGTTCAGAAACAGTTCCGTAAGTGTCTCAAACGCAACGACAGTAGGCATAAGAGTACCTGTTGATTTTTGGTTGTTCCCCTAATCCGGATGGTTCACACCTGCTTGAGGGTAATAGTAATACCTGTAATAACCCGGCCTTCAATTATTTTCGACGCTTCCCGGTGCCACCACTCACATTTCAGGCTGTGAAATACCAGACCTAAATGCATACGAGATCACTGAATATAACATTCTGTAATCAGAAAGGAAGAAATTCCGTCTGAGGCTTCCGGGTCGGATAAACCGTGTTTACCCGGCCTTCATTTCGTAGTTCCGCGGTATGGGGCAAAATCTTTTCAAATGACCTCCGTTATTCGTTATATTACATTTATTGTAATGAAAACTGACTTATCTTATTTGTATGGCGCATCCGGCAAAAGAAGAGACCATCGACCTGGTAAAAGAGATTTTCAGTTCCTACCTGAAGGAGCACAACCAGCGGCAGACTCCCGAGCGTTTCATGGTGCTTGAGGAGATCTACCGCGCAGACGGGCATTTTGACGCCGATGACATCTTTTTCAATATGAAAGACTCCGGCAGCCGCGTTTCACGGGCCACGGTGTACAATACCCTCGACCTGCTGGTGGAATGCGGGCTTGTACAGCGCCAGCAGTTCGGCAAGAACCAGTATTTTTACGAGCGTGCCTACGCCTACCAGCAGCATGATCACATTATCTGCAAGGAGTGCGGTTCGGTTATGGAGTTCTGCGACCCGCGAATCCAGGAGATTAAAAGCATGATGGAAAAGATTCACAATTTCAAGATCGACGGACACTCGCTACACTTCTTCGGCACCTGCGAGGAGCCCGACACCTGTGAACGCAAAAAAGACATCGAGCTCAAGAAGGGAAGCACTGTCAACTGATCAACCCATTGATCCCGGCATCTTGCCTGTACGTGTAATTTAGAACAGTATCTTCGACAGATAGGAACGCAATCACCCCTTATCCCACCGAGATCATCCCGACCTTGCGAATTCCTCAAACCGGAAAAGGGTGCGATTGGTACTTATCCATGCAGTCCTCCCCCTGTTCCAACATTGGATGATGCTTCCGTTCTCTGGTATACCGATACCACCCGCACTCGCAGTTATTATTCGTCAAAAAAGTAGAAGCCGGGCAATATTTGTCTCAGGCATGCCGGCGCACGGATGCCCGGATTATCTTCGGGTCCACCAGTTCACGGTAGTCCTCGAGAGAAAGCCGAATCAGCTCGCGGTGCGTCCCGGCATTGAAGGCGATCTCTTCATCCTCAAGCAGGGATTCAGCCACCAGGGTCTCGATATCGTACAGATTTCCGAACGGCGGCATGGCCCCCAAATCGCAATCCGGGAACAGCTGCTCGAATTCATCTTCCGATGCCAGTTTCACCTCCCCGGCATCAATCGCTTTTTTCACCTGTTCAATATCCACCTCGTGGGTCGAAGGCAGCACCAGCATCTCTAGGTCCCCGTCAATGTTCAACATCACCGTTTTGGCCATCTCCCGTCCCGGTATATGAGCGGACGCGGCAATTTCTTGTGCCGTATAGGCTTTGGAATGCTTTATAACCACATACTTTTTGTCATGGTTATCCAGATATTTTGTGAGTCTTTCCAATGGCATGATTCCCTCCCTTTTTTATTACGGGTAACGCGTTTAGCGGTTAAAAAGTAGCCTGTATGTCATCCTGAACGTGTTTCAGGATCTCGCAGGGCTGCTGCAGTTGAGCTCGGCTCGCAACAAATCAACGCTCACTGTCACCGCGAGATCCCGGATCGGGGTCCGGAATGACGCAGAGGATATTCTCTGGGTTCGTTGCCATCTAATCTAACCATTAAACGCGTTACGGGTACCTTATGGTTAACAGCAATGCTTCCCTTATCATTTTACGAAAATTTGATGTCAAAACTTACCCGTTTACAGGCATCTTTAGATAAATCACTTGCATTCGTCTCAGAAACACTACAATTTCAGGCAACAAAACCGGGATCAATCTTTATTCTATGTCATACCACGTGAAGTACACGAACATCTCCGTTTTTTTCATCTTCTTCCTGCTCCTTCTGTTTAATCAGCGTCCCATGAACGCCCAGCCGACCCACGGTGATGCCGACGGCTGGAAGATCATCGAATCCGAAACGGAACCTCACCACCGGCATGAAAATGCATTTACCAAAGTAGGCGACAAATTTTATCTTCTGGGCGGGCGGGGTGAACGCCCGGTCGATATTTATGATCCTGAAACCAACAGCTGGCAAACCGGTGCCACTCCTCCACTGCCGATGCACCATTTCCAGGCCGTATCCTACGACGGAAAAATTTATGTGATGGGTGCGCTGACGGGCGGCTGGCCGGATGAAGATCCCCTCCCCCATATCTATATCTATCACCCGGAGACCGATTCCTGGAGCAAGGGACCGGAGATTCCGGAGCAACGACGGCGGGGAGCCGCCGGTGCCATAGCATATAACGACATGATTTTTCTTGTGGGCGGTATTCAAAACGGCCACATCGACGGTCATGTACGGTGGTTCGACTCGTTTGATCCCGCTACCGGGGAGTGGAGCGTGCTGCCTGACGCCCCTAGATTTCGGGATCATTTCCAGGCGGTCGTCATTGACGGCAAGCTGTACGCGGCCGGCGGTCGACGAACCTCCCAGGCCACGGGCAATACCTTCCACCTGACGATCCCGGAGGTTGATGTGTACGATTTTTCCACCGGTAGGTGGAATCCGCTGCCGCCTTCGGGCGATCTACCCACGGAACGGGCGGGTACCACTTCGTTAGCGGTGGGAGATCATCTTATCGTAATTGGAGGCGAGAGCGGAGCCCAGCAGCCGGCTCACGCCGAGGTGGAAGCGTACCACACCGGTACGGGACAATGGAGAACCCTTCCGATGCTGAATATCGGCCGGCATGGTACGCAGGCTATTCTCCACAACGGCAGCATATACATTGCGGCGGGATCGAAAGTTCGGGGAGCAGATGAGATCAATTCCCTCGAGGTTTACAGCATTCCTCCCGGTATGTTGGAGTAGGCAGAACCGAGAGAAGGATCACACAGGCCAAAAAATCTGAACGTTTTTGATAACGGATACACCGTATTTCCAGGAATATATTCTATATCAAGCTGGTACATTCGATCCTGTTTTTACTGATCGGAACCGCCACGCTATACCTGCTGGGTTCCCTTTTGGTCGGGTCCATTACTTTACTGACCTGGATCGCCCTCACCATTGTCGCCTCAGAAATGGTAATCCTGGCAGCCAATGACTGGGAATGCCCGTTGACGATATTTGCCGAACACCATGGTGCAGAGAGCGGCTCTGTTGCCGACCTGTTCCTTCCCAGACAGATTTCAGATCACCTTTTCCAGATTTTTGGTATCCTGTTCGGAGTGATCTGCGTGCTGCTGTTTTGGCGTTTATTGCCGTAATCCGTTGCTACAGGCAAGCTAAAACTCGTACCGGTCATTCGTACCGCAGCGATTCAACAGGATCCAGCATTGCCGCTTTACGCGCCGGGAAAAAACCGGCCAGGATACCGACGGAAACCAGGATACCCGCACAAATCAGCGCTATCGGTGCTGAGAGCTCAGGCTGCGTGAGAAACTGCATCGCCCCGTCGCCGGCCGGTATACTGCGCACCCCGTACACCACCGCAGCTGAAAAGGTGAGGCCAATAAACCCTCCGGTGAGTGAGATTGCCAGTGCCTCAAACATAAACTGTAGAAGAATGTGTACCCGCCGGGCCCCGACGGCCAGTTTTATACCGATCTCCCGGGTTCGCTCCTTGACAACCACATACATAATATTGGCAATCCCGACGCCTGCAATACACAGAGTAAAAAGGCCGACAATCCCGAGGAATATCTGGATTCCGAGCATCACCATCCTAATGTTGGACGCCGTTTCAATCGTATCCCAGATGGAGATGGCATTCGGGTCGCCGGGGTCAAAATTATAGCGGGCGGCCAGCAGCCGGGTGACCTCCTCCTTCACCGGTTCCACCTCGGCAGTTGAGCGAGGCCGGATCAGCATGTGATTGATATTCTGATACCCGTAAATCGCTTTGAACGAAGACGCCGGAATGATGGCGCGGTCGGCATCGGGACCGTTGTTCATGCTGCTTTGAATTTTTGGGATCATCACTCCGATAACCGTAAAGGGCATGCCGTCCAGCCGGACCTGCTGCCCCACTGCCGGTTCATCGCCAAACAGTTCGGAGGCGATATTATTCCCCAGGAAAACCACCCTTCGGCGGTATTTTTCATCCAGATCATTCAAAAATCGGCCGTATTGCGCAGGGTACATCGAACGGAGGTCCTCAAACGAGGGATAGACTCCCTCCATGTAGGTGGTACGCTTGTTGTGCTCTGTCTGCAGGCTTGTTCCCCACTTTCCATAAGAGGGACTTATCTTGTCGATGGCCGGCACGGCCCGTTCCAGCATCTCCACATCATCCAGCTTGTAGCTGATGGAACGTCCCTTGGGAAGGCCATGGTACTCCCTGCTCGTGGTCCCGCCGTACACCAGCAGTACCTCGTCAAACGCGTTTGTAAATCCGGCTGACATCACATTTTTAACGCCCTCACCAAAAGCGAGCAGCAAAACCACGGCGATGGTGCCCCACGTAATGGAGAACATCGTCAAGAAAGAACGAAGCTTTTGGGTTCGCAGATCATTAACAAATTCCTGAAAAAGTATCTTCCACATCGTGTATTACTCCTTACAAAAACGTTTAAGCAATTTGTCGCAGACATTCCGCAGGTTCCAGCAGGGAGGCTTTCCTGGCCGGGAAATAACCCGCCATAAGGGCGATAACAGCGAGCAGAACAACGGTCACCGATACAACAATCATTGAAATTTCAGGTCGTCCCACTTGCTGTTCAATCGGCAGGAACCCTGCCAGCTGCACGATAACAACGGAAATCAGAAACCCCAGAATCGCACCGATCATCACGATGGAGAAACTCTCCAGGAAGAACTGCCCCAGGATGGTACCCCGGTTCGCCCCGACCGCTCGCTTGATACCGATTTCAGCCGTCTTCTCCTTTACCACCACAAACATGATGTTGGCTACCCCGATACCACCGACGGTCAGTGTAAAGGACCCGATAACCCCCATAAAGATGTTAAACCCGATAAAAAAGTAGTTCAGAAACTTGTCCATCTCGTTGGTATCCCACACAAAAACGGCATCCTTGTCGCCGGGATCGAATGTATGGGTCGTACTCAGGGTATTGTAAACACTGGCTTTTACCAACTCGCCCTGTTCCGGGTTGTCATAACGGTAGATCAGGTTGTTCAGGTACACGTCTCCGAACAGCGACTGGTAGGTCGTATAGGGAATAAACAGGCAGTCTTCGTCACGGCTTCCGTACGATGAATTCTGCACTTTCGGTTTCATGACGCCGACAATCGTAAACGGGGATTGGGCGATATAAATCGTCTGACCGATGGCAGGTTGGTCGCCCATCAGCAGTGTTTTCAGTTTATCTCCGATCACCGCCACGCGTCTTCGCATGGCCACATCCCGTTCATTCAGGTACCGTCCTCCCTCCTCGGGGATAATATTGCGCATGTCACCATATATGGCATTGGCCCCGACGATATTGGGCAGGGTTCGGTTATTCTCAAAACGGACCGGTGTTCCCCATCGCCTGAATTCCGGGCTGATACCGGATATCTGCGGTACTTTCGCCCCGAGAATCTCGGCATCCCGTGTGGTGAACCGGACCCGCCGCCCGTCGGGATACCCTTTGTACGGTTTGGTCGTCTGGTTCGGAAACAGCACCACGATCCCCTGCCCCATACCGTGCATGTTCTTGCGATTCTGTTTTTCGAGACCGGTACCAAACGCCAGTAACACCACCACCGATACCGTGCCCCAGGTGATGCCCAGGATTGTGAGGGTGGAACGCAATTTTTGGGCCTGCAGATCAGCCCATAACTGTTGCAAAAAAGCAGGTATTGACATGTTTATTCCCGTCCTGGATTACTTGATTACCCGTACTGCCTTTTCAACCACCTTCTCCCCTTCGACCAGTCCTTCGGTAACCTCCACGTTGATGGCGTCACTGAGACCGGTTTCAATCATTCGCTCCTCCTGTGTGCCGTCCGGGTTTAATACATTTACACGAGCGGTATCGCCATGGAAGGAAATCAGACGTTCCGGAATGGTGAGCACGTTATCACGCTCCTCTACCATAAGTTCGGCATTGGCAGAGTAGCCGGCGCGCAGGACATTGTCCCCAAGATCCGTAAGGGTTATTTCAATCGGAAATACAATCGTGTTGTCCTCATCCCTGGATTTGAGGGAAATTCTGGAGAGCACGCCCCTCACTTCGGCATCGGGGAGCGCCCCGATCGTGATCATGGCCGGCATCTCCTCCCGGAGCTTCCCGACATCAATCTCGTCGACCGTCCCGCGGAACAGCAGATCTTCCATGTCGGCCATCGTCATCAATACTGTTCCCTCCTGGTACGAGGTGAGCGGCACGACCGGATCCCCGATCTCGATCATCTTTTCAAGGATATACCCCGATATTGGGGCGGTAACCACCGATTTTATTTCCTGCCCGTAGGTGGTGATACTCCCTTTTTCGATCAGTTCAAGCCGTTCTTCGGCGGCCTGCAGGTTCACTCGCGCCTGCTGGTAGGTCTGATCGGCTTCCTGGTATACCTGATCGGCGATCAGATTTTTATCTTTCAGGGTGGCCGTACGTTCAAATTCGCGCTTGGCATTATTGTATGTAAGCTGCATCCGTTCAAGCTCCCGCCTGGCATCCACCAGTTCCTGTGGCGTAGGGGTGGGCTTGATCTCCATCAGCGGTGCCCCGGCTTCGATATAATCGCCGGCATCAGCGTAGAGTTTCTCAACAACCCCCGATATTTTGGACTTGACATCCACTTCCACCCTGGGTTCCACCGCCCCGACGGCAATGGCGATATATTCCAGCTTCCCACGGTTTACTTCCACGGTCTTTACCGTCTCATCTCCGTTATCGTTGCTTCTGACCATGGCAAATACCGCTGCCCCCACAGCCCCCGTCACCATTATCATCGAAACTATTTTTAACCACTTTTTCATAGTGAAACTCTTTTGTAGAATTACGATTCATTGTTTGGATTGAAATGTCCAAATGGATTCAACCGTCTACAGATATTACGTCACTACCCGATCTTGGTTACAGTAAACTTTTGTAATTTTTTAATTAGGTTTTACATACACGGACTTGTGAAAAGAACTGTTTTCAACTCCATGGCGACGCACGTGGAAGAATTACTGATGAAATTCGCTTCAAATGGTACAAGGGTGATGCCAATTCTTGTCATGGTACTCCTGCTCGCACTGGGATGCGCGATGGACAAGGAAAATGATCAGCACACCCAGCAGGTGCACAACCACCTTATTCCGGAGCCTTCCGGGAAAACCCTTGTTTACGACTGCCTGGTGGAGTGGGATATTGTCTTAAAGGCAGATACCGGCGATGCCTGGCTGATGCTCCCGGATACCACCGTGCATCTGCCGAGGGTTCGATCGGCTTCGGGGGCGCGTTTTGTTTCGCCGGAAGGGGACTACATGTACTGGTCAAAAGGAGATGACGCCATTATCGAGATCAACAACAAGAGCTACGGGTATTGCGATATCGACAGGGAGGAAGCTGTTTGGCAGGATGCCAGGCTCCGGGGCGCACACTTCCGGGCAATGGGCAATGAACCGGGCTGGTACCTGGAAATATTCCCCGACAGCATCGCCTATGTGCTGAATTACGGGGACCGTGTCCTTTCCACCGGCACTCCCGATCCCGTGGTATTTCCCGACAAAGGAATAACCGTTTATTCGCCCGGTGACCCCGATTACGACATTTCGATCGAAATTGCCGATAAATCCTGTAGGGTCGCTTCCGGCAAGGAACTGCCGTCAACGGTAACACTTACGATTGACGGGCAGCTGTACCGGGGCTGCGGTCGGATGCTGCAGCACCGACAATTATAAAATTCGGTCCGCAGAATGCGTACCTTAACCGAAATACTGACTTAGAAAAACTTTTTGCATGGATATGGATAACGAAACCACACACAAACTGGCCGTCCTGATCGATGCCGATAATGCCCAACCCTCCATCGTGGAGGGTCTGCTGGCGGAGGTGGCCAAATTCGGCACCGCCAATGTCAAACGAATCTACGGCGACTGGACTTCTCCCAAATTAAGCGGCTGGAAAGATATGCTGCTGCAACACTCTATTCAGCCGATCCAGCAGTTCGGGTATACACGGGGGAAAAATGCCACCGACAGTGCCATGATTATTGACGCCATGGACCTGCTCTACACCGACAAGTTCGACGGATTCTGCCTCGTCTCGAGCGACAGTGATTTCACCAAGCTGGCGGCCCGCCTGCGCGAGGCCGGGCAGGTGGTCTACGGCTTCGGGGAACAGAAAACACCCGAACCGTTCGTTGCGGCATGCGACAAGTTTGTGTATACCGAAGTGCTGCGTGACGAAGAAGATGACCAAACGACAATGAAACGCCGCTCAACGAACGAGCTCAAACAGGATACCAGGCTGGTCAACCTGCTGCGAAGTGCGGTGGAGGCCTCATCCGACGAGAGCAACTGGGCCCACCTGGGCCCCGTCGGCAGCTATATTGCCAAGCAGTCTCCCGAGTTTGA
>JAWVZC010000115.1:0-11524 GCA_033722415.1 Balneolaceae bacterium
CCCTGCTTGATAAAACAGGAACGCAGGATGCGGTCCCATGACCAGTGCTGGTTGATCGGGCGCTCGCTTTCGTCGATCGAATCGGCATACCGCTGAACCTTGTCCATGTAGCCGTCCTGCTGCAGGAAGATTCCGAGCTCCTTCTCTCCCGGCAGGTACACGTTTTCCAGAATCTCGACCCATTCAGCGGTCTCCGACTCGTCAAAGCCGGTTGCGGTGGTAATCTCTTCGTACCGTTCGGGAGACTCGGACTTGACCTTCTCGAGGCACTCCATCGCATACCGCATGCACCAGCAGGCGATGTAGGAGGTGTACCAGTTGTTGTGGACGTTATTTTCATACTCATTGGGACCGGTAACGCCGAGCATGACATACTTCTGCCGTTTTTCCGAAAAATTGAACCGCTGGTTCCAGAAGCGGGCGATACCGATCAGCACTTCCAGGCCCGCTTCCTGCAGGTAACTCTCATCCCCGGTGTGACGGATATAGTTGAAGATCGCGTAGGCGATCGCCCCGTTCCGGTGAATCTCTTCGAAGGTGATCTCCCACTCGTTGTGGCACTCCTCCCCGTTCATCGTCACCATCGGGTATAGCGCGGCCCCATCCGTAAAACCGAGTTTTTCGGCGTTTTCGATCGCCTTGGGCAGGTGCCGGTAGCGGTATAACAACAGATTTTTGGCCACTTCCAGGCCGGAGGTATTCATGTAAAACGGCAGGCAGTACGCTTCGGTATCCCAGTAGGTAACACCACCGTACTTTTCACCGGTAAACCCTTTCGGGCCGATATTCAGCCGCTCATCTTCGCCGGTATAGGTCTGGTTCAGCTGAAAAATGTTAAACCGTATACCCTGCTGGGCTTTTTCATCGCCTTCGATCAGGATGTCACTGTGCTCCCATTTTCCGTTCCAGCACGCGACCTGCTCTTCCAGCAATTGTTCAAAGCCGAACTCCGCCACCGTTTCAACCGAACGGGATACATGGGTTGGCAACGTGTTGCGCTCATGATTCAGCGAGGAGGCGATGACCGCAAATTTTTGGAGAGTGATCGTTTCTCCCTTGTTGGCCGAAACCTGGTACCGCCGGCTGACCTTCATCGGCTCCACGATCGCATCGCCGATGATGTCAGTGGGATTTCCACTTTGTAATAACCGGCACTTCATGGCAGCGGAAACATGAAAATCCAGCTTCTTTGTTTTGGTGGTTACACTTCCGCCATCCTCAAACTGTGCCTGTTCCACTTCTTTCCAGAATCGTTCATCATAGTTGGCGTCCTCGTTTTGGACATCCCCATCAAGAAACGGTGTTATATCGATGGTTCCGTCAAAATTAAGCGGTGTGATCTGGTAGGATATGGCTCCCACCTCCCGGCGAACCATACTGACGAAACGGCGGGCATGGACCTTGACCTTGCTGCCGTTCTCCAGTTCGGCCGTAAAACGGCGGTCCAGGAATCCGCGTTTCATATCCAGGATTCGGGTAAATTCGCTGACCTCGCAGGTTGCCAGGTCCAGCTGCACGCCGTTGACATGCATGTCGATCCCGATCCAGTTAACGGCATTGATTACTTTGGCAAAATACTCGGGATAACCGATTTTCCACCAGCCCACTTTCGTTTTGTCCGGGTAGTAGATACCCGCGATATAGCTGCCCTGTAGCGAGTCGCCGCTGTAGTGCTCCTCAAAATTGGCCCGCTGCCCCATATGCCCATTGCCGATGCTGAAAATACTTTCGGAAGCCCGCTGATTTTCGGGATCAAAGCCCTTTTCAATAATTTTCCATTCATCAGTTACGTAATTTTTCATCAGACTATGTACTAGGTTACAGGTAACGACATCTATATCTTCAGATATTCAATCGGGAAAACAGTCTGGCCGGGGTAAGCCCTTCAAATGTAGAGATAACAAGATCAGCTCCCGGCAGATTCTCTTTTTTGCCCACCCCTACACTGTACATTCCCGCGGCGTTGGCCGCCTCAATTCCGGCTGTCGCATCCTCAAAAACGATGGTACGACCGGGTTCCGCTTCCAGGGCACCTGCCGCCTTCAGAAATACTTCCGGGTCCGGTTTCGTATTGACGATCTTCGTCCCGTCAATCACGGCATCAAACAGGTCGTTTATCTGCAGGTAATCCATGATGGTCCGGGCGTTTTTGCTTGAAGATCCAATGGCTAGTTTAACACCAAGCTCCCGCAGGGTATCGATGAAAACCGGTATACCCGGGAGGATATCGTCGGAGGTCAGTGTGGTCAGGTATTCGTTGTACCACTGATTTTTTCGATCCATCAGCTCCCGGATCTCCTTTTCCGGCAGGGTTTGGCCACCCAGTTCCAGGATGATATTCAGTGATTCCCTGCGGCTAACCCCCTTTAGTGCTTCATTGTCTTCCCGGTCGAACGGAATATCCAGCTGGTCGGCCAGGCGTTTCCAGGCCTTAAAGTGAAATTCGGCGGTTTCTACAATTACGCCGTCCAGATCAAAAATGCAGGCTTCAGGCACACTCATTCAATATCTGATATGTTCTCCGGTTCGTACCATATTGTTTGACATCTCATAATTATAAACGCTGCTGGCAGGTGCAAACCAGGGATGTAAGCGCTTACATTTAGATACAAATTATTTCCCTGAAAATAAATAGCAAAATAACTTAATCCTGTTCCGGCTCGGTTGAGGAGCGTAAAATCAGCTTCGGCTCAAACACCTTCTGCGTAGCCTGTTTTTTTTCGTTTTTAATAACGTTTACCAGGTTTTTCGTCGCAAAACTTCCCATCTGGTACATCGGCTGGCGAATCGTGGAGATTCCGATATAGTTTGAGATCGTTATATCGTCGTACCCGATGATCGGGATCCGTTTTCCGTGGTCTTTCATCGCCTTCAGGGCCCCCACGGCCTGAATGTCGGAGGAGCAGAAACACGCCTCCGGCGGATCGGTTCGGTTCAGCAGCTTGCTCATCGCCTCGTACCCGTTCTGTTCGGAAAATCCGTCGCGGTACATGGTATCGCCGGTGACGATCAGTGATTCATCGACCGGTAATCCCGCCTGTTCCAGGGCTTTCTTATATCCCTCGATACGCTGTTGGCTCGGTTTTGAGGATTTAAGGGCACTAACCATGGCAATACGCCGGTATCCCTGGTCGATAAAGTACTGCATCGCCATCAGGGTTCCTTCCTCATTCTCCACGGTTACCGAATCGATGCCGGGATACGACTCGTCAATTAGTGTTATGGGGGCATCGAAATTTTTGAGTTTCTCCAGCTGCTTGTCGCGCATATGGGTGGATATGAACAGGTACCCGTCAGCCCATCCCCGTTTCAGGATGTTGTCGACCTGGCTGAACATGGTGTTGTTCCCCCCGTTGCGAACATTGAAGATGTTCAGATCGTACTTGTAGTTGCTGATCTCATCCTGAATGCCCGCCAGTACCTCCATGAAGAAGTAGTTTGAGAGTACCGGAACAACCACCATAATGATGTTCTTCTTTTTCCGGGCCAGGCCCTGTGCATAGGCCTGCGGGTGATAGCCGAGTTCATTAGCCACCTTCAACACTTTTTCCCGGGTTTTATCGGATATTCCTTCGCTGTTATTAACAACCCTCGACACAGTGGCAATACTTACCCCTGCCTTTCGTGCAATATCATAAATTGTGCTTTTTCCCATCCTTGTGCCTGTTACTCCTCAATGTATTGCAGATGTCAGCGTTTACACCCACTAATTCTACTATTCCGGTGCATCAGTATCAACCGGTAACCGTACACCGCTGGAATCTTTCTCAACGGCATCCGTAATCGCTTTGGCCTTGACCAATGTCTCTTCCCATTCCAACTCCGCATCAGAATCGCTGGTAACAGCGCCACCAACAGAGTAACAAATTTTTTTACCCCTAATTATAGCTGTTCTGATGACCACATTAAAATCAAAATTCTGCCCGGGTGTAACATACCCGATCGCCCCGGAATAGATCCCACGGCGATAGTTTTCAAGCCTGTCAATCGATCTCATGGCACTTATTTTCGGAGCTCCCGTCATCGATCCCATCGGGAAACACGCCTTGATTTGCTGGAAAGGTTGTTGTGTGGTAACGTTCGCCTCAACCGTAGAGACCATTTGATGTACCGTGCTGAAAGACTGAATTTCAAACAGGTGTGGAACACGTACCGAACCGGGCACCGCAATTTTTCCGAGGTCGTTCCGCACCAGGTCGACAATCATCAGGTTTTCCGCCCGGTTTTTTTCAGAATTCCTGAGCCATTCGGCCAGCTCACGGTCCTCCTCCGGGGAGTGCCCGCGCCTGGTGGTTCCCTTGATCGGCTGTGAGAATACCAGGTTTCCCCGCCGCGCCAGGAACCGTTCCGGCGACGCGCAGCAGACACTAAATTCTTCTCCCGGCAGGCTGATATACATAAAGGCACCGAACGGAACCGGTCCCGCCTGCTTCATGTCCCAGTACAGGGCCACGGTATTTCCCGAAAATGTTCCGACCATTTGGTGCGACAAATTAATTTCGTAATAGTTGCCTTCCACAATATTGCGTTTTGCGGTTCCCACCATCTGCCGGTAGGTGCTGCTGCTCACCGTCGGCTGCAGGTTCTCGATGCGGTACCTGTTGTCATTTTCACGGTTTCGGCACACGGTTTCCCGCTCGGTCAGGCTTCCACGAAGTACCCGCCATTCATTTCCCTTCCACTCAATCAGCAGGCCGGGCACCATCATATAGAGATCCGGTGCGCCTACCTCGTCGGGGTTCACGGATTCCAGCTGTTCAAGATGATTTTTGAGATCATATCCCAGGTATCCGAACAGCCAGTCTCCCGCTTGCTCCTGAAACCGGCTTACGGCGAGCCACGGGTCCCCCGTTTCAGTCCGCGTAATTTCGCCATTTTCGCGGTACCAGATATCATTTCCACGGGTCCAGATCTCCCGCTTCGGCCTGGCTGCAAGGTATGTTTTTTCGGCTGCGGGATGTTCGGGCAGCTGTGAATCCAGCAATATAACCGAACCCCGGTCCTGCAGGCGGCCGATGAACGTATCCAGACTGATTTTATTCTTGTATCGGGTCATGCCACACGTTTCATTGTAATCTGCGATCTCGCATCGATGCAAAATTATGCTTCAATGATTTTACAAATCGACCTGATCCTGTAATTTTTTTATCGTCAATCACGCCGACTTCAACCACCTCTCGAACGGAATTACAGATCCAGGCCGCATCGCACTCCATGATTGCTTCCTGTTTCCAGGCTCCCTGCTGCACGGGGACCTTTAGTTCCTGTTCGAGAAGTTCGATAACCAATTTTCGGGTGATACCGGGCAGCAGGTCACAAGAAACGGACGGCGTAAATACCGTTTCGCCTTTCCGCCAGAAAATGTTGGCAATCGTCGTTTCCGAGAGATACCCCTCCACGGTCAGCATAAGGGCATCATCCGCGCCCTGTTCCGCCGCCTCGGCAGCCGCCAGTACATAATTAATACTGTTCGATAGTTTATGACGCGAATCGAGGGAAACCGATGGTATTCGCCGGGTACCAACCGTAGCCAGGGTTACCGGTTCTGTTATTTTCGGCAATGGAGATACCGTTATGCCGTATCCCGTGCCCGCATCCCTATCCACGGCAAACCCCCGCCCTCCCTCGCGCCACACCTGCAGGCGTACCACGGCATCGCAGTCTGCCAATCTATTTTTCCGGAGCAGTTTGCGGCTCTTCGCCTTTACTGCTTCCGGGTCCGAAAGGATTGGGGGCGGATCCATTCGCAGGTACTGTATGGAGCGCTGCAGACGCTGCATGTGCAGGTCAAGTTCCAAATATTCTCCCCGGTACGACCGCCAGGTTTCGAAACAGCCGTCGCCGTACCTTACGGCTCGGGAACCTAGCGGGAGTCTGGCTTCATACTCCCGCTCCCGGTGAAAAGAGCCATTTAGTAAAATCCATCTGTTATTGGGGCTATTCATACCGGATATAGCTGGCTAGCGAATCGTAATGGGCAGACTCAGTGTACCCGACAAATGTGGTGACGACCTCTCCGCGGGGATTGAACAGAATCTGGCTGGGGATACCGGGAATGTTGCGCTGTTGAAAGAACCGGGTACCCTCAACGTAGGTGAATGGATAGTCGTGCCTGTCCCGGTAATCGATGGCATCGGAAGAGTCGGTTTGCACCGATGCGGCCACTACCTGAAGGGTGTCCAGCAGCCGGTCCGGCATCAGCATCAACCGGCGGTGAGAAGCAACTGCCTGCTGCGACCAGGGCGCCCAGAAATCTAGTAGCAGGTATTTGCCGCGAAATTGCTGCAGTGACAGGGAGTCGGACCGGTCGATATACCGGAACCGGACCTGACCCAGGGAATCGGCCTGCATCATCTGCTGCCGAAATACCGATTCCCGCCCGGAAACATAGTACAGGGTAGCCAGTACGATCAGTACCGCGGTAACCGCAGCCACCACGGCCATAAACCGGTTAAAATACCGCGGATGTATCGGCATAACAGCAGTTTTCTTCTATTCTACGGGATCCAGCACGGCCCCGGAAAGCCCGTCGATTTCGATGGTAATTTTGTTTTGCAGGTTAACATTGACCTTCTCTCCGGACAGCAGATCAATAAAATAGTCGGGGGTGTGCACAAACTGCGATAACTCAAGACCGAATGTTCGGTCCCTTTCAGACCTGTTGATCACCACAATGACCGGGTTTTCCCTGTTCCGGTGTCGTCCAAATATAAACAGGTCATCTTCACTGAGAATGTGCTTGTACTCTCCAGTACGAAGCAGTTCGTTGTCATTGCGGATCTCACCGAGCTTTCGATACCATTCAAACAGGTCGCGGTCAAATTCATTTTTATCTGCCGGTCGCTCTTTACCCGGTATCGGATGTTCGGTTTCCTCTTCATACTCGAGGTCGGGCCACAGCATCGGCTTACGATCATCGGGGTCATCGGCGCCCCACATACCCGCTTCGGTACCGTAAAAAATCATCGGGGCCCCAATGTAGGTATATTGCAGCAATGCGATAAGTTTCTGCAGTTTTCGCTCCATGTCATTGGGTTTGCGAACCTCAAATCCATCCTTCGGTAGTCCCCACCGGTCGAATTTTCGGCCTGCATTTACGATAATGGAGGCCAGCCTGGGGGTATCGTGGCTCTCCATCAGATTTTGCATGACGTAGTTGGCTTCTTCGGGGTAGCTGTCCCGTATTTCATCCAGCCAGTTGCTGAAATCGGTAACCGTTATGTCGCGGTCGATCAGATAGGACTGTACCGCCTGGAAAAAGCGGTAATTCATGGCTGCATTGAACTGCTCGGCATTTATATAATTGACGGCGTTTTCGGTCCATATTTCGGCCACTGTGTACGATTCCGGGTTTATTTGGCGCACCAATTCATGCCACTCGATCCAAAAATCCTGTCCCACCTCTTCCGGTACGTCGAGCCGCCACCCGTCGATACCGTCTGAGGGATCCCCGTCCCCGTCGGGATCCATCCAGCGCCGGGTGATATCGAAAATATGTTCCCGTACCGGTTTTACCAGGGTTCCGTTCTGCGCCCGGAATTCGGGCAGGTCTTTTACGCCCCACCAGCTGTGATAGGCAAATTCGCTACCCTCGGTATGATTAAATGAAATAACATCGTACCAATCCTTGAAATCGGAGTTCTCCTGGTTCCTCTTCAGGTCCCGGAATGCCCAAAAGTCGCTTCCGGAGTGGTTGAATACCCCGTCGATAATGATTTTCATCCCCCGGTTGTGCACTTCTTCGATAAGCTCCAGGAACAGCTTGTCCGCCGAAGTCCACTGCCAGGTATCGGGATCACTGGGATCCTCCTGCTGCATAATCGCCTCATCTCCTTCCGGGTCGGGTCCGAAAAACCGATCGATATGATGATAGTAGCTGGTGTCGTACTTATGGAGTGAAACGGCATCAAACACCGGGTTCAGGTATATTCCGCCAATTCCCAGCTCCTCCAGGTAATCCAGTTTGTCGATAATCCCCTGCAGGTCACCTCCGTACCGGCGGTGGAATACGCTGTCCCGAAATTTTGGTCCCATCTTTTTTTCCCATTCGTCGCGATGGTACCAGTCGCCTGTCCATTCTTTTACATGCCAGCCCTTGGGTCCGCCTACCCGTTCGGCGGTGGGATCATTAGAGGGATCACCGTTGCGAAACCGCTCGGGAAAAATCTGGTACCAAATCACGTGTTTGGCCCACTCCGGGGTATGATACGGCACATGGTCGCGGGTCTCTTTGACCGTGATATTCCTGCTGGGATGCTGCATCATTTGCTGCATAGGGTAATCTGCTTATTTCTGTTGAGTAAATAGTCGTTTTTTAAAGGGGTTCCCTTTCTTATTTTCGACCAATTTACATATATAACGAATTAAATAGATACGATGTCTGCGATTTTTAATAAATCCTCATCAATGGTATGGGTTTCTTTTATGGCATTGTCAAGGTCAGTGTAGGAAATTTTATAATTTTGCACCCCGACCATGATGCCCCGTTTCCCCTCCAGTAACGCTTCAACCGCACTTACCCCCAGCCTGCTGGCCAGCACCCGGTCGGCACAGGTTGGCCGGCCACCCCGCTGTATGTGCCCCAGCACGGTAACCTTAATCTCGTACTGTTGCCCGAATTTCTGCTTTACCTGGTCGGCCAGTTCAAAAATGCTGCCCGATTTTTCCCCTTCGGCCACCACGACCAGCCGGGAGGTTTTGTTTCGCCGCGAGCTTAGTTCCAGCGACTGTATCAGCTTGTCCATACCGCGATCCTTTTCGGGGATCAGGATCTCCTCGGCGCCGGCTGCTATACCGGAGTGAATGGCTATATAGCCCGAATCGCGTCCCATAACTTCTATAAAAAACAGTCTGTTGTGCGAGGTGGCCGTATCGCGAATCTGGTCCACCGCTTCCACCACGGTGTTTGTGGCGGTATCGAACCCGATTGTAAAATCCGTACCGTAGATGTCGTTATCAATGGTGCCGGGAATGCCGATTACCGGGTAATCGTGTTCTTCACCGAATATGTGAGCCCCCTCGAAGGTACCGTCACCGCCAATGACCACCAGAGCTTCTATGCCCCGCTTCATGAGGTTTTGATGGGCCCGTTTCCGGCCGTCTTTGGTTTTGAAGTGCTCGCATCGGGTCGATTTCAGGATCGTCCCTCCCTGGTGAACGATATGCTTTACCGAACCGGCTTCCATCCGGTACATATCATTTTGAATGAGACCTTCGTACCCTTCCCTGATACCGTAGGGGGTCACGTCGTAATAGATGCATGCGCGCACCACCGCGCGTATGGCGGCGTTCATTCCGGGTGAGTCGCCCCCGGAAGTTAGCACACCGATTTTTTGGAACATTTGTTCAGACATAGTTCAACGATTCTGCAGATTGTTAGGTGTTAAATAGATGAGTTTCCTATAAATTGGTTAACAGGTTCCTGCACTTCTGCTGAAAGCCGTCATCATCGGGTGTTATTGGTTCTAACCCAAGGGCCTGGCGACAAGTGTCAGCGGCTTTATCGATCTTCCCGACATGCCGGTAAACCCGGGCCAGATCGAAGTAATAGATGATAAGATCCGGTTCAAGTTCAACGGCCTTTTCAAGAAACTGCACGGCCTTTTCTTCGCTGGCATCCGGTATACCGCCAAACAGCGTGTTAGCCGCCAGCCGCTCGGCAAAACCGAGGTTGGCCAGTTTGAAATGCAGTCGTCCCAGTACGTGCCATGCCCCCGCGTGAGTGCTGTCACTGGCAATTGCCCGCTCGGCATATTTTTTTATTTCACGTGAAGCACTGACCCGTTCGTTGGGTCCGGAGATCATCGCTTTCCTGCCCAGGGCGGCAGCCAATACAAAGTTCGAATTGGTATCAGTTGAATCGACAGCCATTGCCTTCCGGGCACGGGCAATACCTTTCTCGTAATA
Source organism: Balneolaceae bacterium (assembly GCA_033722415.1). Lineage (GTDB taxonomy): Bacteria > Bacteroidota > Rhodothermia > Balneolales > Balneolaceae > JAMQKA01. The sequence continues at coordinate 9,907 of JAWVZC010000115.1, forward strand.
CTGTTTCTGACGTTCTTCGCTATCGAAGCGATACCCGATGCGTACAAACAAAAAAGCGGATCGCCAGAGTGATTTGTAATGTGCGGGATTCTGTTTCAAAATTGCGTTGTACCGTTCCAGAGCTTCTTTTTCCTGGTAGTTGCGATATAACGAGTCTGCAAGCGACAAGGTTTGTTGCGGTACCTCATCCTGCGCCACTGCACTACCTACAATGGCGGATATCAACATGGAAAGAAACACAGCCTTCTTCACGATGATTGTGCAACCCTGTTTTAAAAATGAACGGAATATAAGAAAATAAGTTGTAATACTAGAATGGTTGCTTATGCCTCCCTGTGAGCATGGAAAAGCGCATTAACGGGATTATTTACGAAGTAATAACGTACGAGATTACTCCATTGATATCGTTTCACCTATCGCTAAGACTTGAATGCCGGTGCAACGGCTGCGAGATCCGGACGTGCACTTCCTTGTTCCTGCAACGACTGCTCAAAATATCCCGACATGTCTTCCCGCGCTATGGGAATGACGCCTTGATCCCGTCAAAATTCCTGGTGTATAATACGGGTTGAGTGGACTGCCGGAAAGACGTACCGGCAATCAGCTACTCCTGCATGCAGGTCGGGTGATACACGGACACCGGATCACTCTTCCATTTTCGAGCCCTCTTTTTCCTCCTGTTTCTGCCCGTTCGATTTGGAATAGTTGCGTACTACGTAATCGTCCAAAATTTTACGGAACTCCCTGCCGATACCTTCACCACGCAGCGTCGTATAGTGTTCCCCGTCCATGTAGACCGGTGCCGCCGGTTCCTCAAAGGTTCCGGGCAAAGATATGCCGATATTGGCATTGCGCGATTCGCCGGGACCGTTCACCACACACCCCATGACGGCCACATCCATCTCCTCTACACCGGGATACATCTCCCGCCAGACCGGCATCATTTCACGGAGATATTCCTGTATCTCGTCGGCCAGTTCCTGGAAATAGGTGCTGTTGGTACGCCCACACCCGGGACACGCAGTTACCTGGGGAATGAAATTACGTATACCGAGCGACTGTAGTATCTGCTGGCAAACGCGGACCTCCTCGGCCCGGTCGCCGCCCGGTTTGGGGGTCAGCGAAACCCGTATGGTATCGCCGATTCCCTCCTGCAGGAGAACCGAAAGGGCTGCTGAACTGGCTACGACACCCTTCATGCCCATACCGGCTTCGGTCAACCCTACATGCAGGGGATAATCCGTAATTTCAGCAATACGGCGATACACAGTAATCACATCCTGCACACCACTCATTTTGCAGCTGATAATAATTTTATTTGATGCCAGGCCCACTTCCTCGGCCAGGTCGGCCGATCGCCGGGCGCTCTCCACCATCGTATCCAGCATAACCTCTTTCGAGGATTTCGGTTTTTCCCGCTCGTTATTTTCATCCATCTTTTGGGCAAGCAATTGCTGGTCCAGCGACCCCCAGTTCACCCCGATACGCACCGGCTTGTCATACGTGATTGCCTGTTCCACGATCGTGCAAAAATTCTCATCGCGCTGGCGGGTTCCCACATTCCCGGGGTTAATCCTGAACTTGGCCAGGGCCTGTGCCATCTCCGGGTAGGCGGGCA
>JAWVZC010000116.1:0-11466 GCA_033722415.1 Balneolaceae bacterium
CGCAGCGGCCGCCTTGTTCAACGTGTCAAGGCCCCGTGGCGGGTAGCCTTTCCGTTTGGTGGTTGTTTCGAAAATATGACCCAGTGCCACGTAGTCGGCTCCGGCCTGTTGCACCTGCAGGGCTTCCTCGGGTGTGGAGGACGTGCCCCCGATAATAATGTTTTCGCCGAGTATGGCGCGGGCCGCGGGGATCGGGAGGTCATCCTGTCCCAGGTGTACCCCGTCAGCATTGCCTGCCAGTGCCAGGTCGCCCCGGTCGTTGACGATAAACGTTGTATGGGTGCCGGATGTTATTTCGGCGATCTCCCTGATCTCCGCGATTGCCTCTCGCGCCGTTCCCTGCTTGTTGCGGTACTGGATCATCTGAACCCCGGCCTCGATCGCCATCCGGGCCAGCTGGACGTTCGTAAACCGGTCCTGGATCGTGGTATCGGTGACCAGGTAAACACCGTGAAGCATGCGATTCATGTCTGCTCGGTTATAACCTGTTGCCATTCTCGTACTTTTTCGTGTGTGTCGCTGGCCTCCATGATCGATGAAATCCCCGCCACCCCGTATGCTCCCGCCTCGAAACACCGGTTCGCAATGGCGGGGGTAATGCCTCCCACGGCGAACACGGGAAGGGATACGCCGGTTACCACCTCGCGCAGCGCGTTTACTCCCTGCGGGGCCCCGTATTCTGCTTTCGACGGGGTGTACCATACCGGCCCGAACAGGAGGAAATCGGCTCCCTGGCGTTCGGAACGACGAGCGGATTCCAGCGAGTGGACACTGGCCCCGACCAGCAACGAGGAATCGATCGTTTTTATGTCGGTGGGCGGGATGCTCGTTTCCCGGCAGTGTACGCCGTCGGCGCCCGCCGCCAGGGCAACATCCACCCGGTCGTTGATCAGCAGCCGGCAGTCCCACCGTTCGGTTATACTCCTGACCTGCTGTGCCAGCTCAAACAGTGCTCTGCCCGGCAGGTCCTTTTCCCGGAGCTGCACTGCCCTGATGCCACTTCTGCAGGCCTCTTCGACCACTTCGGGCAACGGGCGGGGGGCACACTGTTTCCGGTCCGTAATCAGGTAGTATCGAAAAGGCAGGTTACTCATCGGTGGCCGATACCTCCATCCGTCCCTCCATCGGGCTTGAGGCGTTGGCGTAAAGACGGCGCGGCATGCGTCCCGATTCGTAAGCCAGTCGGCCCGCCCTGATCGCCAGGTTCATCGCTTCGGCCATCCTGACCGGGTGTTTGGCCTGGGAGATTGCGGAATTCATAAGTACGGCATCCATCCCGAGCTCCATGGCGACCGCCGCGTCGGAGGCAGTGCCTACGCCCGCGTCCACAATGACGGGCACATCCACCTGCTCGCGGATTATCTGCAGATTGTACGGGTTGCGGATGCCCATGCCCGAACCGATCGGGGCTCCGAGCGGCATGACCGCGGCACACCCCATGTCAGCCAGTTTTTTGCAGGTGATCGGGTCGTCGTTGGCGTAGGGCAGTACCACAAAATCCTCCATTATGAGTTTTTCGGCCGCCTTCAGCAGTTCGGGCACGTCGGGAAACAGGGTTTCATCGTCACCGATCACCTCGAGCTTCACCCAGTTGGTATCCAGGGCTTCTCGTCCCATCTGCGCCGTCAGCACCGCTTCTTTGGCAGTGTAGCACCCGGCGGTGTTGGGAAGAAGAAAGTAGTTGTCCCGGTCAAGATAGCTGAGGATATCCTCTCCGTCATCGCGCTCAAGGTTGGCGCGGCGCAGGGCCACTGTTACAATTTCCGTGCCGCTGGCCCGCAGGGCGTCCCGCATGGTGTCGGGGTCCGGAAACCGCGCACTGCCCACGATGAGACGGGAATCGAATTCTTTACCGGCTATCTGCAATCTGCTCATAATATTTCTCCGTAAATCGTTGTTTGTACTCAGACCAATTACATGAATCGTAATGCATAATTTGCATTTACCCGCCCTGTGTGGCCCGGATGATTTCGACGCGGTCATTTTCCTGCAGCGCATGCTGTCCCCACTTGTCTCTGGGCACCACCGCGTCGTTTACGGCAACGGCTGTTCCCTTTCCGTTAAGTTCCACATCATACTCTTGCACCAGCTCTTTTACGGTCGCTGCTTCGGTTTCGACCGTATCTCCATTTACAGTCAGATTCATAATAACAGGCTTTTTAAATTTCTGAAATCGGTTTCCCGGACAGTGATCTGTTACAACCAGGTTGACAAGCTGTTCAAGTGACTGAAAACCAAACTGTTACAGTGAAAATGTGATTCAAGACCTTGTTGATAAATCAAAGTAAATGACTTCAAATCGTTGCAATTTACGGGGTAAGGACCTGTGGTCACAGGGTATATCGTTCTGATCGCCCGGTTTATTATAATTGTCAAGATGTTGAGTTTTTCTGAAAACGTTCCGGCCGAAACGGCGCTACTATCTCCGGGATGGTGGAATCCACTATTTCATCGGCCAGAGCGTATGCGGTGACGGGAGTCAGCAGAATGCCGTGCCGGTAGTGCCCCGTGGCATAGTAGAGCCCCTTGATGCCCGATTCGCCGATAATCGGCCTGTGGTCGCGGCTGGCAGGTCGCAGCCCGGCGATGGTTTCCACCAGTGGCAGGTCGTATATCGACGGAACGGCTTCCCAGCTGTCCTCCAGCAGCTCCTTTTGTCCGCCGGCCGTGGGGGTTTGATCAAATCCCTTCTCTTCGCTGGTGGCCCCGAGCCGAATTGTGCCGTCCTCCTTGGGCACCAGGTACATTCGGGGCGAGCGCACAATGCCGCGAAGACGACAGTCTGCGGTTTTTTTCAGCGTGATGATCTGTCCTTTTACCGGCCTGATCGGAGGTTTACTATCCTCGGGTACCCCGTCAATGTTGCCGGACCAGGAACCGGCCGCCAGGATCACCTTGTCGAACCTGAAATTCGAGGAGGGGGTCGATACCCCCTTGACCGTGCCGTTTGTCCGATCGATCCGTACAACGGGATTTTGTTCCAGCAGGAGTCCACCAGCGTGTTCGAACGCCTGTTTCAGCGCCGTCACCAGCCTGCGGTTGTCGATCTGGGCATCATCAGGCAGCCAGACGGCCGAAACCACCCTGGGAGACAGCAGCGGTTCCCGCTCCCGGGCTTCGGTGCCGGTTATCATCTCCACCGTCAGCGAAAGCTCTTCCCGGAATTCGTACAGTCGTTTCAGGTATTCCGTATCGTCGCGGTCCATTCCCACCAGCAGGGTGCCGCAGCGGTCGAACTGCGGGATTTCATCGACATCCTCCCGCAGTTCATCCAGGAACCGGGGGTACAATCGCAGGCTTTCCTGCCCCAGTTTCATGAGGTCAACCTCTTCGAATCCGACTTCTGCGTACGGGGCCAGCATGCCGGCGGCCGCCCAGGTCGATTCCCGACCCACGGTACCCCGTTCAAACAGGGTGACATCCAATCCGCGCCGCTGCAGCTGCCACCCGATACCGAGCCCGATGATTCCACCGCCGATAATGCCTGTCTTCATTAGCCGGTTGCTTAATGTTGCTGTTTGATTGTGTGATTCGCAGTTCCTATTTCAGGATGCCGGGGGGAGATGCCGGAACCGGAATCCAAATTGCTCAGTTCACACAATATCTTCGTCCGCCCCCGCAATCCGCAACTCATCACGGATAACTAATCTTCCAGTACTTCCTGCAGGGGCCACTGTTCCCGCCGGTAGGCACTTTCCCAAAACATCCATTCCAGTTCGGTCGATTTGATGAATGCCGCGGTCATCTCCTCCAGCCGCTCGCTGGATTCATGTTCGGCGACCTCGTCAGTGATTTCGATCGCACGGTCCACACTTTCGTTGAACGCTTCCCCCGCATAGGTGTCGATCCAGTCCTGGTACGGGTTGTCATCGGACGCGTTCTCATAGATTTCAAGGCCCACTTCCCGGTAGATCCAAAAGCAGGGGAGCAGCGCCGCAATGTTTACCACGTTGTCTTTGGTTGCCGCTGTTGAGAGCAAAAAGTGTGTATAGGCAAAACAGGAGGGCGACTTTTCCGGTTCCATCGCGGTGCCGTACTGCTCGTAAAAATTCTGGTGCAGCTGCCGCTCAACCACAACCGCTTCGCTGGCAAATTTGAAGAAGTCATACATCTGGGGCGTTGAATCCGCACGGATACCGGCCAGCGACAGGGCACGGGAAAAATCGGCCAGGTAGAGGGTGTCCTGCTTAAGGTAGAACAGGAAGATCTCTTCGGAGAGTGTCCCCTCCGTGAGCTCCCGGATAAACGGCAGCTCCAGGATCGCCTCGTAGATCGGTTCTATTTCGGACCAGAGTTCGTCGGTAAATTTCATGGGTGTTGTTGATATTCTCGATTCATCTTGGACGATTAAATGTAAATTTATAAGTGCAATGCAGCTGGGGTGTGCATGGCACCGGGTATGGAAATCGCTACTCCCACCACTCGTAAAAGTGATGCAGCGGCCCGTGTCCCTCTCCGATCCGGTACCGGCTCCCGGCCCTGATGGCCCCGGTGATATACTCCTTGGCCTCACGCACCGCATGCGGCAGGGGGTATCCTTTCGCCAGCCCCGCGGCAATGGCCGATGAGAGCGTGCATCCGGTACCGTGGGTATTTTTAGTGCGGATTCGCTCGGAGCTGTACCAGTAGATATCGGATTTCTTCTCACCCGGATCGGAAAGAACCAGCACGTCTACGCTGTTCTCCTCACTGAAATGCCCGCCTTTGAGCAGTACGGAATCAGGACCGAGTTTCAGCAGTTCGCGGGCGGCACGTTCCATCTGGGACCGGTTGTTAATTTCGGTATTGAGCAGGGTTTCCGCTTCCGGCAGGTTCGGTGTAATGGTGGTGCTGAGCGGGAAAAGAGAGGTTCTGAGCGAGGTGATCGCGTCATCCTCGATCAGTTTGGCCCCGCTTTTGGCCACCATCACCGGGTCCAGCACGATATGTTCGACCTGGTGATAGTTCAGCCGGTCGGCGACGACCTCGATAATTTCGCTTTTGAACAGCATCCCGATTTTAACGGCGTCCACACCGAGATCTTCAATGACCGTATCAATCTGGAGCGACACAAAATCGGGGGGGAGGGCGTGGATACCGGTGACATCGGTGGTATTCTGAGCGGTAAGGGCCGCCAGCGCAGACATGCCGAAGCACCCCATGGCGGAGAACGCCTTCAGATCGGCCTGGATACCCGCTCCTCCGCCGCTGTCGGAGGTGGCGATGGTCAGTGCCCGGGCGTAATGCCGGGTATTATTTGTTGGGTCAGACATAGATAAACAGCAGTAGGTATTAATCGTTATTGCTGTTTACCGGTAGGAGGCGGGGCTGATCAGATCGTCGTTTTCCTACGCTGGTGCTAACCAGTTCAGGTAATGAGGATGTTATCTCAGCCCTCCCGCAACGGGAAAGCACTCCTAACGACAAACAGCAGTAGTTCAACGGTCAAAGATAATTCAAAAAAGCGGGTTATATCAAAAAATTAACCGGTCTTTTTTTATTTCCCCGGGTGCAGGTCGCCCCGTAATCCCGCTCTCATCATGCCTGAAAACCGGAGTCTGTGACTCACGACCCACAACCCATGTCTACATGACCCATGATCCATCACCCACAACCCCAAATCAGGTATCCTCCGGTATCTGGCTTTCGAGAAGCGCCTTGAACTGCTCGTAATTGCGGGGGGTTTGCTGGACCTTGAACCCGTTGATAAAGAAGGTGGGCGTGGAGTTTACCCCCATATTTTCGCCCTCCCGCTTCTGTTCCATGACTGCCTTCTGTGTTTCGGCGGCATTCAGGTCCTCTCTGAACTGATTGACATCGAGCCCCAGACCTTTTGCGTAGCTGATGAATGTAGCCTGCGGATTCCCGGAGCTTGACCAGCTTTTCTGGTTTTCAAACAGCATGTTATGCATCTCCTTGAACTTGCCCTGGTTTCTGGCCGCTTCCGCGGCGCGTGCGGCAAGGGCGGCAAACTGGTGGCTGTTCAGCGGGTAGTAGCGGTATTCCACTTTCAGCTTGTCACCCATATCCTGTTTCAGCTTTTCGACGATCGGGTGGTAGTACGCGCATGCCGGACACTGGTAATCGCTGAATTCGGTTAAGACCAAATCGGCCTCGCTGTCGGAATTCTGGGCGTTAACTGCCGTAACCGAAAAGATTAGTGTAATGATCGAAAGGGATAAAAACCTGTAAACTGTTTTCATGGTATTACTGCTGGTTTGCATTGGGTTAAAGCTTAATCATACTGAAGTGCCGGGTCAACACTTTTTTCAGGATATCCACGGCGTCGGAGATATCCTGCGGGGTTGTCTGTTTTCCTAACGAAATCCGGATGAATTCTCGTGCCTCCTGTTCATCGCGCCCCAGGGCGACCATGCTGGCGGCCGGTTTTTCCGATCCTACCGAGCAGGCGCTGCCCGTGGAGATGGCCAGCCCGTGCCGGTTGCACTCGATCATTGCATACTGTCCCTCCATGCCGTGCACCCGGAGGCCGATGATATTGGGCAGCCCGTTTTCGGGGTCCCCCTCAATGCTGATATCAAATTCGGTATCGTCCAGGAGTTCCAAAAACTGCTGCCGCAACTTCTTCTCACGTTTCATCTCCTGTTCACGAATCTCGGCAATATCGCTGGCGGCCGCCATAAAGGCAGCCACGCCGGGCACATTCACGGTCCCGGAGGAAAATCCCTTCTCCTGGGTGGTACCGGGAATAGCGGGACGCCAGCTGATCGACGGCTTGAGGTAGGCCGCGCCGACACCTTTGGGACCGTAAATTTTGTGGGCGGATATCGATATGCTGTCCAGTCCCAGATCGTTCACATCAACCGGCACTTTACCGAACGTTTGCACGCAGTCGCTGTGAAACAGAACGTCATGAACGGCAAGTAGTTCGCCGATCGACTTCAGGTCCTGCACGGTGCCGATTTCCGAATTGCCGTGGTGCACGGATGCCAGGACGGTATCCTCGCGGATCATATTTTCCAAAGCCTCAAGCCGGACCCGGCCGTGCCGGTCTACCGGAATATACTCCACCTCGTACCCCTGCTCCGACAGCAACGCGAAAATGTTGCGAACCGAAGAGTGTTCACTCCGGGAGGTCAGCAGGTGTCCCGAACTGTCGGAATTTCCTCTTACCAGTGATTGAATCGCCAGTTCGTTGGCTTTGCTGCCGCCCCCCGTGAAGTAGATTCCCCGCGGAGCGCCCTTGATCATATTGCCGATGGTTTCACGCGCTTTCTCGAGAATCTGTTCTGCCGTGGAGCCGTAATCGTGCAGGCTGCTGGCATTTCCAAAATGATTCCGGGCCACTTCGTTGTAGACCTCGACGGCGTGATCGCTCATCGGGGTGGTCGCGGCGTAATCGAGGTAGATCATCGGAATTAGGGAACTCGTTGAAAATGCTTATTATTACGGTTTAAATATAGGAATTTAGCCCCAGAAACAAACGGGATAACCAATTACTGCATCAACAAGATCTTTTAGGGTGAACGATCAAAAACTGGATGATATAATCAGGCTCGCGCTGGAGGAGGACCTCGGGTACGGTGATCTCTCCAGTGCCATGTTTCCCGATGACCACCACGCAGCCGGTCTGTTTACTGCGAAGGCGGGCGGTGTGCTTGCCGGGTTGCCGGTTATCAGCCGGGCGTACCGGTTGCTGGATGAGCGTGTTCGGGTCGATCTCTACAAAAACGACGGTGACACCGTGGAGTCCGGGGATGAGATCGCGGAAGCGGAAGGTCCGACGGCCTCCCTGCTGCAGGGAGAGCGTGTTATTTTGAATATGCTGCAGCACCTGAGTGGTATTGCCACACAGACACGCAGGGCCGTAAATGCGCTGGACTCGACCACGACAAAAGTCTGTGATACCCGGAAAACTCTCCCCGGGCTGCGCATGCTGCAGAAGTACGCCGTGCGCTGTGGGGGTGGGTATAACCATCGTTACCGGCTGGATGACGGCGTCATGATCAAGGATAATCACATCAGGGCGGTCGGGAGTATTGAAAAGGCCGTAAAACGGGTTCGGGAAAACGCGGGGCCGATGATTCGCATCGAGGTGGAGACCGAAACCCGCGAACAGGTCCGGGAAGCGGTGAAGGCCGGGGCCGATATAATCATGTTCGACAATCGCACCCCCGGGGAGGTCCGTGATTTCGTGGCCCTGATCCCGGATTACGTTATTACCGAGGTTTCGGGCGGAATCACACCCGAAACGATCGGCGGCTACCGCGAAACCGGGATCGATTTCATCTCGATGGGCGCGCTAACCCACTCCGTGGAAGCCCTCGATATCAGTTTTAACCTGATTCACTGATATTCATGTGGATTTCACATATAACCGTTATTATATAGCGTTTTTTTGCAATGTTGAACGTTAAGAGTGCCTGAATACCGGAGGACCACCGGGTTTTGTTGCCGTCTATGTCAAGAAACGGATTCCAATAACTGGGAACATTTACATTGTGTAGATGACCGGTTTCGGAACCTGTGGCATATAATTTATCAATATACGACCAATAAAGATCAGCATTATGGAAACGCTGGATTTTTTACAACAGGAGGAACAGGTAAGCCTGCCGGATCGCTACCGTGAAATGGAGGAATCGCTCATGGCCGAACGTATCCGGGAGATCAAAAAGAAGTTCGGTGAGCGATTGTTCATGCCGGGCCATCATTACCAGAAAGATGAAGTGATACAGTTTTCCGATGCCCGGGGCGATTCGTTAAAACTGGCCCATATCTCTGCCGATACCAGGGAAGCGGAATATATCGTCTTCTGCGGGGTGCATTTTATGGCGGAGACGGCCGACATGCTGACCGGCGATCACCAAAAGGTGATCCTGCCCGATATGCGGGCCGGCTGTTCCATGGCGGATATGGCCAATATCGACCAAACCGAACGCGGCTGGAAGGTTATGCAGGAGACCTTTGGTGATACCATTTTGCCCCTGACGTACGTGAACTCCACCGCCGCCATCAAGGCGTTCGTGGGCCGGCACGGCGGATCGACAACCACCTCATCCAATGCCAAAGAGATTATCAAGTGGGCCTTCACCCGGAAAGAGCGAATCCTGTTCCTGCCGGATCAGCACCTGGGACGGAATACCGCCTACGATCTGGGTATTCCGCTGGAACAGATGGCGGTCTGGGATCCGCAGGAAGAGCAGTTCGAGTGCGAGGGACCGCTCGAGGAAGCGCGCGTCATTCTTTGGAAAGGGCACTGTTCGGTGCATGAAAAGTTCAACATCAGTCATATTGAAAATCTTCGCAAAAAAGATCCCGACATCAATATCCTGGTCCACCCCGAATGTACCTTCGATGTTGTCCGGGCCTCCGACTACAACGGCTCTACCAGCTACATCATCAGTACGATAGAAAATGCGCCATCCGGCAGCAAGTGGGCGATCGGCACGGAGATGAACCTGGTGAACCGGATTGCCAACGAGCACCCCGACAAGGAGATCGTATCGCTGAATCCGTTTATGTGTCCCTGCCTGACGATGAACCGGATCGATATGGCCCACCTGCTCTGGTCGCTCGAGAAACTGGAACAGGGAGAAGTTGTTAACCGGATCACGGTTGATCCCGAAACAACGGAGCAGGCACTGCTGGCCCTGAACCGGATGCTTGAACTTTCATAAAGTGTTGATCGCAACGAGATCTCACAATCGTAATTGGGAGCGATGAAACGGCCGGCATGGATCGCCATATTATGGAAAGCGGCGGTTCGTTTTTTTGAAGATGATGCCACAACGCTGGCCGGGGCTCTTGCGTTTTCCACCCTGTTTGCCCTGCCGCCCGTTCTGCTGATCGTTATTACCGGCCTGGGATACATTACGGGAAGTTATTCCGCAACCGTCGATATTTATCAGCAGATTGCCGGCCTTTGGGGGGATCGGGCGGCCAGTACCATCAGATCGGCCATTGAAAATTACAAGCTTTTTGAACAGGATCTCTTCTCATCGCTGGCCAGTATTTCCATTTTCCTGGTGGCCGCAAGCAGCTTTTTTGCCGTTATCCAGCATTCCCTGAACCGAATTTGGCGGGTGAAACCGGTTCCGGAAAGCAATATCCTCTACCTTGTAAAGGTGCGCACGCTCTCTTTTATATTGATAATTCTGCTGATCATTCTTCAGCTGGTATCGGGGCTGGTGGAAACGATACTCATCATCCTGCGTGAGAATATCAGCCAGCTTATACCACAGATCAATTCCCCGCTGTTTGCCGCCTCCGGTTTTTTTACTTCCTTCCTGCTTGTAACGCTCGCCCTGGCCGGTATCTATAAATTTTTGCCGGATGTAAAGATCAGGTGGCGCATCGTATGGGGCGGGGCGCTCTTCACCTCCCTGCTGTTTACCATCGGAAAACTGGTGATCGGGTTTGTACTGAGCCAGAGCAGTATGTACAGCCTCTACGGGGTAGCGGGTTCCGTGCTGGTAGTCCTGCTGTGGATCTACTACTCGGCGATGATCCTGTTTTACGGGGCGGAGGTTACCCAGCAGTTCGGGGAGTACTACGGCTACCCAATAGAACCGAAAGCGTACGCGGTGAATATAGAACAGTGACGGTGCCCGGAACCAGTTTGCCTGATGCACCGGTATGCAGAGCCATGTATTACTCCAGCCCGAAATACCTGTCGGCAAAATCCAGGAATTGGTTCCAGTCGTAGATCTTGAGATCATGTTGCCCATCGCGGATATGGTAGCCGACGTGCGACTGATGCACGGGCTTGTTTATTTCAGGCATCCTGTGGTTCAGCAGGAGTGGAATCCCGTAAATATCCTCATACACCTCGGATCCGTGGTAAAGTGAAAGGTATTCCCCGCGCGGGTCCGCCCAGCCATCCTCCTCGGCACTGGCTACGTAAACCGCCCGGGGAGCCATGGAAGCCACAAGCATGTGCTGGTCAACCGGAAGGGCCTCCTCGTTATCGTTATAGCGATCAAAATTGGGGGTAAACCAGTAGGGGAACTGGGTGTTGATATGTTTGACGGTTTCGCCGAATCGTCTGCGTGACAGGGCCGCACCGACGGCGCCGGACTCGTTGGAGATGGTAATCGCCCAGCGGGTATCCCGGGCTCCGGTCCAAAGAGCGGTTTTACCACCGCGTGATTGTCCCACGACGATCGAACGATCATGGTCGATAAGCGGGTCGGTTACGAAGTAATCCATCACGCGCATGGCACCCCAGGCCCAAGCAGAAATCGTGCGCATGCCGTCGGTCCGTTCAAGATGTTCAGGATAGAGGGTCCGAAGCAGGTCCCGCGTATAGGTGTCGTTATTGTCATCGGCCAGGTCTTCCACATTGTAGACCGCCGCGACATAGCCTCGCTGCACGATCAGTTCGGCCGGCCAAAAATCCTTTTTTACCTGGCGGGTGATATCCATGTTGTCGGGGCCCCGGTGGTTGATTAGGAGTGTAACGGGGACCGGAGCCGGTACATCGTTCGGTATGATCATGTTCAGCCCCAGTGTCAGTTCATTCCC
>JAWVZC010000117.1:0-11466 GCA_033722415.1 Balneolaceae bacterium
GCGGAACCTGGGGCCAGGGAGATAGGGCTATCGGAGTCAAGGGGTACATCAAACGCCGTATCCCAGCCCATGTAGGTTTTTTCCCACGCGGAGGGTTCCGGGGGGAATAACCCATTGTATGAAAATATGGCGGCCCCGTCCATCAGCCCGAAACGGCCGATTCCGGAGCTCCCGTTGCTCGTATTGAAAAGATCCGGCAGCCCCAGGTGACTCCCGATCGTAGCGCAAAGCAGCCCGTTCGTGGAGAGCTGCAGTACAAATTCGGTACTGCTCACATCTACGCCGCGGCGCGACAACGTGCGCGGAAGGATAAGCGTATTGGTAACGCTGAGCTGCCCGTTATTGACCGGAAATCCGGTGAAATCGGGTTCGTCGAGTAATGAACCCAGGGATTCCCGGCTCAGGTAGATCGAGGGAAGGTCCTGGGGGGTTTTGTCCAGTGACGTACCCGTAAGTTCGATATCCCTGCCAACACCGGCGTGAAAAATGATAAATGCCGTTTCTTCCGGATCTAGTCCCGAGGCGTCAAATCCTCCCGATTCCGCGACCCGGCCCCAGACGTCCCGTGCGAACAGGGCGAGCTTTTCGTTCGAAAAGCTCGCGCCGGTGGGGGCGTAGGTTTCCATTCGCTGGTCGAGGGTATAGATCTCCGGCAGTACGCGGTAGGTTACGGTCAGGTCACCGTTGGAAACCGTTTCAAAGCAGTGAGCCGCAAATTCCAGGTGGGATTCGAAATAGGAACGGTCGTGGGGCAGGGGATCTATGGCGATCTCATTGCTCTCCAGGTACGGCAGGCTTCCGGGCTGAAACGTCCCGTTCCCGGAAGTCAACCGGTTTTCGTCGGGCTGAAAGGCCACCCGCACGGCGATGATATGTAACGTCCCCTGGCCGTAGCGCGGTGGGGAGGGCTCAGACAGGTGGCGGTTATCCGAGAGCGAATGGCTTCTTTGGAGCCCCCCCGTTAGCTGGGCCGCCACTGTTTGAACCCCAAAAAACAAAAGCACGCCGACAGTCAGCATGCTTTTGCAAAACGTAAATCGATATGTATCAGGCATCGAACCGCCGGGCCAAAACCCTTTAGAAATTAATCAATAAGCTGAAACGGGTTGTGTTGGCAAGGGGGTGTTCTTCCTCAAGTGCGGCGATGTAGCTGAAATCGACACCAATCAGGCTGTATCGCAGCCCAGCACCCAGGGTAAAGAATACCCGGTCGCCATTTTCCGGATGTTCGTAGTAGTAACCGCCGCGGATGGCAAACAGATCGTTATACCAGTACTCAATCCCGGTACCGATCATAAACTGGTCCATCAGGCCGAGTGTTACATTTTCGGTGCCGTTATAGCGGGTAAATTCATCCCAGGATGAGAACAGGGCTTCCACGGCCCCTTGTGAACCGGTGGAATCGCCGCGGGCCATAATTTTGGAAAAGTCGTTGGCGATGGTGATCGAGTTGATCCCTTCGGGATCGAGTTCCCATTCAAAGGCCCACCCGAGTCGAAGTACGGTGGGCAGCGGGTCTTTTTGAGCGTTATCGGTGTACTGTATTCCGGGTCCCACGTTCGAGAGATTGAAACCGGCGCTTAACTGAGCCGTGCGGTTCAGGAAAGAAAACGGGCGGCTGCGGTAAAGTGAAGAGAGATCGACCGCTATACTGGAGCCGGGATTAATGGTCTGCTGCCCCACCTTGCCTTCCGCCAGGCTGCTGTGGATGTAGCGAACACCGCCGCCTACCGCAAATGTTTCACTGATCTTTCCGCCGTAGGAGATGCCGCCGGCAAATTCGTTGCTGTTGAACCGTCCCTGCTCGAGCCCCTGCTCATTGGTGCGAATCTGTTCACCCAGGTTAAGATACGTAATATGGGCCCCGATGGTGCCGATTCCCTTGATGTGGTACTTGCCTACGAGGTAATCATAAAACAGGTCGGCGTTAAAAGCGGGCAGCCATTCTGCGTGGGTCAGACTAACCTGGTTTCCTTTCTGAAAGGCGAGCCCGGCTGCGTTCCAGTATACGGCTGAGGCGTTATCGGCAATTGCAACTCCCGTGTTTCCCATTCCGGCACCGCGGGAATCGGGCTCAATCTGAAGAAAAGGAACCGATGTAATACCTACCTGGGCGTGGGTGATTGTGAGCCCAAGCACAAAGAGTATGAGGATGGCATTGAAAAGTACTTTTCGAAACATAGTGAACAGGTTCTGTCGATGTTAATTTATCAATATACGGTTAAATGCTGTAGAAGTGAATTATGCGTTGACCCGGTTCATTACTGATTTAACTTGTAGATAATAGTGTTAAATGAACAATTTTTTCCCTAATTAGCAAGTGTAGCAGGCCTATATTGTCGTATTTTAATCTTCAGGCCGTTGGTAATGGCGTATCAAGGGAAACTGAAGTCACTTCTACCGGCCTTTCGTCGATTAGTTCCGAAACGTTCCGAAATTTCTAATGTTGCCTCAACAGGCTGCAGCATGGACCCCGGATGCCAAAACAAGAAACCGGGTAACCCTGTGGCGGTGCGTACCCGTAATATCTCCTGCAAAACGGTGACATAACGATCCCTCTTCAGATCATTTCCAGCACCATGGCCGAGGCGCCGCCCCCGCCGTTGCAGATACCCACACACCCATATCGCCCCCCGGTCCGTTTCAGGGCGTGAATCAGCGTAACAAGGATGCGGGCACCGGAGCAGCCGATCGGGTGACCGATGCTGACTGCACCGCCGTGGATATCAACCTTTCCGGGATCCAGTTCAAGGATCTGGTTGTTGGCCAGGGATACGACTGAAAAAGCCTCGTTAATCTCAAACAGGTCGATTTCGGTTTTATCCAGGCCCGCTCTGTTGAGTGCTTTTGGAATGGCATCAGAAGGCGCCGTGGTGAACCACTCGGGTGCCTTGGCGGCACTGGCCTGGCTGACAATACGTGCCAGTGGCGAAAGTCCCAGTTCGTCGGCTTTTTCTGCACTCATTACCAGCAGTGCCGCAGCCCCGTCGTTGATACTGCTGGCGTTGGCCGCTGTCACCGTTCCCTCTTTGTCAAATACCGGCCGCAGCTTCGGGATCTTGTCGAAGTTGACTTTGTTCAGCTCTTCATCCATCGAGATCTTTTCGGTATTCCCCTTGCGATTCTTCACTTTCATCGGGATAATTTCGTCGGAAAAATAGCCTTTTTCGTGGGCCTCGATGGCCCGCTTGTAGGAGGTAACGGCGAATTCGTCCTGCTGCTCCCGGCTTATGTTACATTCACGGGCACAAATTTCGGCAGCGTTGCCCATATGGAAATCGTTGTACACATCCCATAATCCATCAATTAAAATCCCGTCTTTCACCGACCCGTGGCCGAGCTTGGAACCGAAGCGGTGATCCGGGAGGTAGTAGGGCACGTTGCTCATACTCTCCATGCCCCCGGCCACGACAATATCGGCCTCCTCCAGCTGAATCTGGTTAGCCGCAATCATGACGGCTTTCATCCCGGAGGCACACACTTTGTTGACCGTCGTGCAGGGAGTAAGCTCCGGCAACCCCGCCTTGATGGCGGCCTGACGTGCAGGGGCCTGTCCCACACCCGCCGTCAGTACATTACCGAGTACCACTTCATTCACCTCATTCTGCTTCACACCGCTCGATTTCAGCAGTTCGATAATCGTAGTGGCCCCCAGTTCCGGTGCGGTGTATTGCGATAACGCTCCGCCAAAAGAACCGATCGGGGTGCGTTTCGCCCCGACAATGACAACGTCTTTCATGATACTGACCGTAATTTTTTGTTCGAATGGAATTCAACCGCATCTGTTTTACCGTTCAGCAAATAACGCGGCCGGGTTGATGCGCACGCTGGTGATGCATCTCCCGGTGAAAGGTATGATCTACAGCAGGATCATCAAAATCCGGTTTGTTATTTGCTGATACCCGGCGGAATATGTTCCCGGAGTACGGCTTTTCGAAAGATATGGCATCACCCCGCGGTGCGGATAGATAAACGTTGATAATACGAATACACGGAATACGGCCTCACCCAGGATAACCGGGCGTGATCGCACTGGGTTCGTGCGATTGGGAATGGGGGGAGCTAACGTTTCAGATTACAAGTCGGGAACCACCGGTTGTATTTTCCGAAATATTCTCGTGAACCCGCATCAGACTCATCTGCTATTGGTCAATCACTTTACAACGCCTGGTCCAGATCCGCAACCAGATCGTCGCCGTCTTCAATGCCAACCGAAAGCCGGATCAGGGAGTCCTTTAGCCCGGCCGCTTCTCGTACCTCCTTGGGGATGGAAGCGTGGGTCATCGATGCCGGATGACTCACCAGCGACTCTACCCCCCCGAGACTTTCAGCGAGGGTGAAGACCTTTGTTCGCTGCATGAAATTATGGGCGGCTTCAATGGAGTCGTTTTTCAGGGAGAAAGAGACCATTGCACCGAAATCGCTCATCTGCTTTTTGGCTATTTCGTGCTGGGGATGCGAGGGCAGGCCGGGGTATTTGACCTCTCCAACCTGTGGGTGATCGGCAAGAAACCGCGCCACTTGCTGTGCATTCTCAACTGATCGCTGCACCCGCACGTGGAGGGTTTTGATGCCGCGCAGGGTAAGGTAGCAGTCCATCGGACCCGGAACCGCTCCCGTGGTTTTTACCTGGAATCGCAGGTTCTCCATGATCTGCTCGTTCGAGGTGGCCACGGCCCCGCCGATAACATCAGAATGACCGCCGAGGTATTTGGTCGTAGAATGCAGGACGGCATCAGCGCCCAGGTTCAGCGGCTTCTGCAGATAAGGAGAGGCGAATGTGTTGTCGACAAGAGTCATAATACCGCGATCCCGTGCCAGTTTCGTAACCGCTTCGATGTCGACGACCCTCAGGATCGGATTGGTCGGCGTTTCGATCCATATCAGCTTAGTTTCTTCCGCTATATGCTTGCTGATATTGTCGATATCGGTCATATCGATAAAACTGAACCGGATGTCGTACGGCTCAAACACCTGCCGAAAAAGGCGATAAGTACCCCCGTACAGGTCGTCGGAGGCGATAATATGATCGCCCGGCCGAAACATCTTAATAACAGCATCCATGGCAGCACACCCGCTGGCAAAACAGGCGCATTCCTCGGCATCTTCAAGACCGGCAATCAACTTTTCGAGCGCTGTGCGCGTTGGATTGCTGACCCGCGCGTATTCGTGCCCCTTGTTGACGCCCGGGGCCTGCTGCGCGTATGTCGAGGTTTGAAAGATGGGAGGCATGACCGCACCGGAGGTTTCTTCCGGTTGCTGGCCGGCGTGGATCGCTTTCGTATTGAATTTCATGTATTAATCAGAGATTTGCTTTGGCTTTTACTTCATTCGCCCGTTCCTGCATGCCGAGTGATGAGTACACCTGGTAGAGATTTTCCCAGTACACGGTCCGGTCGGGCCGCTGCTCCGTGAGATCCTCATAGAGGGTTGCGGCATCGGTGAGGCTGGTTTCCAGCTGGTTCTGCATTTCCCGTTGTACGGGCTCCGGGAACAGTGATTTCACCTGGTTCAGTTTTACCGCGTGATTTTTGTGCATATCCGCCAGTTGCTGCTTGTATTCCAGCTGCTGCGGATTGCCTTCAACCAAGGTGCGGAACTGGTTCTTCGCCATGGCAAAGAGCGTGTCGGCACCAGCCCTGGTTTTGGCCATTTCCAGGGAATCCATCGAACTTTCCGAACTCAGTGAATCGTAGTGACGAACGCCGAGCCGGTATAATTCTGTGCCGTATGATTCAAGATACACGGGATTTCCCGGCTCATTTTTGACCAGCCTGCCAAGGAGCTGAATCGCCCTTCTGTGCCAATCGGCCGTGATGTAGGCATTGGCCAGCCCGTGCAGCAGGTTCAGGTTTTCCTCTGAAAAGGGTTGTGTTTCTTCATAGATGGTTATCGCCTCCTGTGGCCGGTCCTGTTCCAGATAAAGGTACGCCAGCTGTTCGATGTAGGAGCCCGGGAGATCCTCAATTTGGGAGCGTGCCGCCTCGAGGGTTTTGATCGCCATTTCGGTATCCCCATTTTGGTACAGGGCACGGGCTTTCATTTTGTAGGATACCGCACTGTCGGGAATAATTATGATGGCGTTGTTGAAGTGGGCGGCGGCCCGGCTGAAATCTTCCGCATTGGTGGTACTGTCGTTCTGCAGGATCTCCACTCCCTGGTTATGTTCATAACTCCAGTTAACCTGAAGCAGCTCGTCGATCGTTTCGGTACGTTGCACTTTTCCGCCACGTTCATACCGTTGCGTGGCCTCGGAAAGAGCGGCTTGCATCTGGCGGTAGTAGGATGTGCGATCGCCGGGAACCTCCTGCCGTTGAGCAAGCTTGCCCAAGACACTACCCTTTTGGTAATAAGCTTCCGGGTTCTCCGGGTTGCCGGAGATACGCTGTTCGATATCCCCCAGCTGATTTTTCAGATCCTCTGCGGTAAGGGTATCGCCGGATTCGGGACGTTGGTTGCTGGAGAGGGTAGAACAACTAATAAAGAACCCGAATGCAATCCCGATAAACGGGATCGCCATTCGGGTAAAAAACGTACACTTCAAAAATATATCGGTTGTTTTGTTGAGTTGGTGTTACAGTCCGGCTTTCTCTTCCGCCTCTTTGGCCTTCTCATCCATGCCGAGTGCCACATACACCCGGTACAGCGATTGCCAGTACTGTTTGTTTTCCGGATCTATCTCTGTGGCTTTCTCGTAGTAGCCCATCGCCTGTTCCAGGTTCTCACGGGCTTGTTTGTCCAGCCGGGCTGCCTCCTGGTTGTCCGTTGTCTGGTTGCGTTGCTCGAACAGGGCCGAGGCTTTATTCTGGTAGATAACGCCCAGTGTATTGTAGGCGGAGGCGTCTTTCGGCCGATACTCGATTACGGTATTGAGTTCTTCAATCGCCCGGTCGGTCAGTTTGTCTATTCGATCCTGTAACGGCTCGTTGGCACTTTGCAGCTCCGAAATCTGCTGCTTGATGTTGCTGCTGTTGCCTTCGTTGTTTTTTAGCTTTTGCTGGAGTTCAAAGATTTTGTCGTAGTTGGTACTGAGCGAGTCGTTCAACCGCAGTACGGTTTGATAGATCTGGGTACCCAGGGCCAGGTGATACTGTGGATTGTCCGGGTCGCGCTCGATCAGGTCCTCGACCGTTGATATCGCCTGGTCGTAGTTGCCGGCATTCATGTATGAATCGGCCAGCTTTTCACTGATCGAAACACTGTCGGGGTAGGTCTGGCGGGCCTTGTTGAGGATTTCGATGGCGTTGTCATACTCCTCCTCGAAACGGTAGAAGTCGGCCAGTCGGTTGTAATCTTTTACGCTGGGTTGCCCCTTCAATTCAATCACTTTTTTCTTGGCACTGATGGCACCTTCGATATCATTATTCATGGCCTCGATTTCCGCAAGCACATCCCAGGAAAGCACGCTGTCGGGCATAATGATGGTGGCATTCTGCAGGTGCTGGGCGGCCAATTCAATGGGATTGTCCATTACATTCCGAAGGCTGTCGTTGGTGGCCAGTTCAATAGCCCTGTTGTGCTCGTTGCTCCAGATGGTGGTTTTGACGGCCCCAAGGTTTTCGAGTTCACCGGGAGGATCTTCCATCTTGCTGGCCAGCTCCCGGGCCTGTTCGAAAGAGGCGTTCATTTTTTTGTAAATCTCCTGTCGATCAGCGGGATTTTCTTCTTCCTGGGCCATGTCACCATACACAACACCCTGGTAGTAGTAACCCAGGGGATCCTGCGGCTGGTTTTTGATCGATTCCTGTGCTGCCTGGAGCGCCGCTTCATAGTTGCCCTCCCGGATATTCGACTTAGCCTCGTCAACATAGGGATTGGAGCTGGAACATCCGGCTACCAGGATCCCAACAAGAAGAGTGAGCAGTGACAGAGATAATGTTTTCTTGAACATAATGAGATTTAAGTCATAATTGCGATTACATATCCAAAATCCGTTTTAAAGTAACTATATAATGAGCTTTCTGCAATATAGCCTCACAGAATTTATTATATTGCGCACTTGTTCTGTTATCTATAGACAGTTGTAAAAACCGGGACTTATATGTTTGGTGATTCGGCGTTTGAAGTTGCTCATTCCAGGCAGTACCAGTTTATCGATCTTCGCGGCGATTCGCGGGGGCATACCCTGGTTCTGCTGCATGGTATGTTCGGGGGGCTCAGTAATTTTGATCCCCTGCTTAAAAGAATACAGGATCATCCGGTATTTGTTCCCGAAATCCCGATCTACAAGATTGAGCACTCCCGGCTGAATATCCCGGGCCTTTCGGAATGGCTGCACCAGGTATTGAGAAAGCAGCAGATACGGCAACCCATACTGCTCGGTAACTCAATGGGCGGACATATTGCGCTGCAGTACGCTCTGAACCACCCGGATGACCTTTCGGGCCTCGTTTTGACCGGCAGTTCTGGCCTGTTTGAAAATGATCTGGGTTCGAGCCGCCCCAGGCGGTACGACAGAACGTATGTGAAAGAACGGGCCTCGCTGACCTTTTATGAGGACCTGGTTAACGACACGATAATTGATGAAATTCTCGATGTACTGCAGGATCCGTCCAAGCTGGGCAGTCTGCTTCGCGTGGCACGATCTACCCACGGGCACAACCTGGAGGATGAACTGGGCCGTATTGAACACCCCGTGCTGCTTGTATGGGGGAAAAACGATGTGATTACCCCCCCGGAAGTGGCCCGGCAATTTCGTAAGAAGTTGCCCAATGCCACTCTCCGCTGGATCGACCGTTGCGGTCACGCACCGATGATGGAGCGCCCCGAGGAATTTGTGAAAGTTCTTATGCCGTTTTTGCAATTGATAGGTAATCGCAAGGAAAAAGAAGGTCAAGAACACCATGAAGAAGATTATACACACTTCTAAGGCCCCCGACGCCATCGGACCCTACAGCCAGGCTGTGGTCCATGATAACCTGGTCTACTGTTCCGGGCAGGTAGGGTTTGATCCGGAGTCCATGGAATTTGCCGGAGATGACGTTGAGCGTCAGGCCCGGCAGGTAATGGAGAACCTGGAGGCCGTGCTGGAGGAGGCGGGATCCGGTTTCGGAAAAGTGGTGAAATGTTCAATTTTCCTGGATTCGATGGACGATTTCAGTAAAATGAACGCCATCTACGGGGAATATTTCCCGGAGGATCCCCCGGCGCGGGAGACGGTGGCCGTGGACACCCTGCCCAAAAACGCCAAGGTGGAGATCAGCTGCGTGGCCTATATCTGAACGGTCTTTCGCCTGCCGGCTGTCTCTGATTTGCGGATGGGAACGAAGAACGTATTACCGCAGCTGGAACTCCCTGTCGGTACTGTTGCCAACCATATCGGAAACCACGATACGGAAATGGTACTCCGCAGCCGGACCGAAATCGGGGTGATAGTAGAGAATACGGTCATCTTCCGGTTCATATTCGGCTATACCCCGTACACCATTGATATAGAATTCGGCTGTTCGGTGATCAATACCCGACCGGTTGTCATCGGCGCGTACCATGCCCATCCAGGTTCCGTCAGCCCGCCGCAGTACACGCGGACTGTGTATCTCGGGAGCCGTTGAGTCGGGCAGCAGGTAGTAGTTCGCAAGCTGGTCTGCACTTCCTTTCAGAACCGGTCCGCCTCTCCTGGTGGGGATGTAACTCAGCCGGTCTCTTCGTTTATCGTAAGCATAAAATGCCAGGGTGGTGTCTTCCTGCTGGTCTGCTTCGAGAACATAGGTCAGTTCAAAACTGTTCTTCAGCGGCTGATTATCCGGGCGTATTTCGAACTTCACCGAATCGGGGGAATGATGGGTCGCCCTGAGTCCCACAGCCAGAGTATCGTAGACACTGTTCGCAAAAAAAGTGGCGTATGCAGTCAATCCGGACCCGCTGTTGTAAATACGCTTCTCCCGTCCGGGCAGAAGGCGGAACAGTTGCCATCTCCGATCATCCCCAACATGGCCGGCCGGAAATATGGTTTGTAGTTCCGAGGTATGAAGGGCAAGAATTGCATCGGCCGCCAGGGTCTGCAGTTCGGCATAGTGACGGCCCTCGTCGAGCGCGATAACGGAAAAACGTCGGCTGGCCGGACCGTTCATGGCGATCCAGTTCTCCCGCCAGTCCCATTGATCCGCGATCGGGGGCTCCCCGTAATCTCCATTTGACCCGTTGCTTCCGTTCGAACCGTGCCTCCCGTTCGACTCGTAGGCTAGGGGGGAGGCCTGCATCGTCACCGGCGGTTTTACGTCAAGGCTGAGCGTTGCAGTGGAACGATTGCCGTTATAATCTTCAGCCACGATCTTCAGCTCGTGGTGACCCGGGGGCAGGTTCAGGCGGCCACCACCGTTGCCTGTTTGATAAAAGGGGAGGGTGTTACCGTCCGGCACATGCAGCCGCTGGTAGGCGTTCCCGGTTTGCTTGAGTAGCGGGTAGATACGATCAAGGAACATCTGCCCGGTTTCTTCATACGAGAAGCTGTCAACACGGGAATGAAACAGCAGCAGGCTGTCACGCCTCAGTTTCAAGTCATAAACGGCGTATGAATTGTGCACCCTGTTGGCCCGGTCATAGATATCCACGGCGAGACCCACGGGACCCCGAACCGAAATCCGGCCGAAATCATATGCTCCATTGTTGCGTACTGCCCGTTTTGTAACGATATGACTCGACCCCTCAACAGTGCTGCGCGAAGAGAGCGGTTCTACGGCCAGCCCCGAGAAGCGCGGAGGCAGATCATCCTCCACTGCCAGGTTGGTCAGCAGCGGATTGAACGGCTTTTCCGAGGGGGTACGGAGTTCAAAATGAAGGTGGGGGGGACCGATACCGGTGGCCCCGGAGTATGCGATTTTTTGTCCCCGTTTTACCCGGATGTTGAGCGAATCGAGAACAACATCCAGGTCGTTGTTGTAATTCACAAATCGTATTGAGTCGGCAAGTTGCTGGATTTTTTCCTCGAACGAGAGCAGGTGCGCGTATACCGAGTAGGAGCCGTCCTCGTGTTTCAGGTAGATCGCCTTGCCGTATCCCCCCGGCCCGATTGCCAGGCGATGCAGGGTTCCGTCCCGTGTGGCGTAGACATCATACCCGCGCCGTCCCCAGGTTTTGATATCGAGTGCGGCGTGAAAGTGCTGTGAACGCGTTTCGCCGAACGTCCCGCTCAGGTAGCGGCTGGCATTGGTCGGCCAGAGGTACTCGACGGTATCGGGCGAAAACTGACCCACGCAGACCGAAGGAAGGATTGCCAGCAGAAGTAAGAAAAAAAATCGGTTTTGAATCATCTCTGTTTATTGCTCATCGACATCGAGCGAAAGTGTGCACAGGCTATCACCCAATGTTGCCGTTACGGTATCTCCTTTCTGAAGTGCTGAAACGCCGGAAGGGGTTCCCGTAAATATAAGATCACCGGGATGAAGAGTAAATATGCCGGATAAGTAGGAGATCAGCTCGGCAACCGGGAAAATCATCAGCTTCTTACTGTCACTCTGCCGGATCGAA
>JAWVZC010000118.1:0-11394 GCA_033722415.1 Balneolaceae bacterium
GTTTGTGGATTCGATCGTCACCGGTCGCGAGCCGTACCCGAACGCCCGGCAGTCGGCCAACTGGACCTGCGTGGGGCTGCTGGCGCACGAGTCGGCGATGGACGGCGGGGCCATCAAGCACCTGCCGGAGTTTACGCTGTCCGGGTAACAGCAGCGTGAATTAACACCGATAACTAAATCCCCTCATTCTCGGGAATGATCTAGTTCGTTCTCTACATGCCACCGGTGTATCCCGGGCCGGTCCTGGATGATTCCAATGCAGCTTGCAAGCGCTTCTCCCGGAGAAGGTTACCTTCCGGAAATAAGCCAAAGGTATAACGTATTGGAGAGCCGGTAGTTTATTCGAGAGGGGATT
The DNA here is from genome assembly GCA_033722415.1 of Balneolaceae bacterium. Classification (GTDB taxonomy): domain Bacteria; phylum Bacteroidota; class Rhodothermia; order Balneolales; family Balneolaceae; genus JAMQKA01. The sequence goes on from JAWVZC010000118.1 coordinate 356, forward strand.
TTTTTGGCCTGTGTCGGGATGCTCACTGGAATTAGCCCGCATTTCGCAAGAATCAATGCTGGACTAGTGTAATACCCTGGTTACAAGAAGGTACATTGATTTTTAACACAGTCCCTTTCGGGACTATTTCCGGCACAATGGTCGGGAGAATCCCGGAAGTTGGACCCGTTTCGAAGTATCTCATATCCCGGTTACTTAATATGTCTTCCAATCTGTCAAGTATTTTATTTACCTGTCATTGGGTTATCCAACTGGATATGAATTAATGTACGGGAAGTACGGGATAGACTATTGCCGTGCAATGGGTTAGGGAACACTTGGAAAGTTCCGTTCACGGAGCAAAAGTCGTGGTGATAAAGAACGGGTTTCTCCCGTAAAAGCAGCAATACGGCGCCGCAGAAGATCCTCGAAACTAAATTAACTATTTGGTTGAAATTTATTTTTGGAATAGATAGTTTAATGACAGAGTTGAAAGAAGAGGCTCATGCTGGCTAAATTTTTTTCAACTCTCCAAACTGTATGGTTGGAATTAATAGTTGATTTAATCGGAACTGAAAGGACTGATCAAAATGGGTGCAGACACGAAGGATACTGAAGATCTGATATTTGAAGCGGCCTGCCGCGTATTCCAGCAAAAGGGATATGAGGGGGCGCGCATGCAGGAGATTGCCGATGAGGCTGATATTAACAAGTCGATGTTGCACTACTACTACCGCAGTAAAGACAAGCTTTTTGAAAAAGTGTACCAGCGGGAGATGAATCGGTTTTTCCCCGTCATTTTCGGAGTGCTCAACACCGAAAAACCCCTGGATGAAAAAGTTAAGGAGCTGATCGATGCATACTACGGGTTCCTCCGCAAAAATCCCCACCTGGCCCAGTTTATAATTTACGAGATGAACCAGAAACCCCAGCGGCTGCATCAATTCATGAAGGGCAGCGGTTTTCATCCCCCCGAGACATTTTTCCGGCAGATTGAGCAGGAGATATCCGAGGGGAATATGGATCGCGTCGATCCGCGACAGCTGCTGTCAAGTATCGTGGGAATGATACTGTTCCCGTTTCTTGCGGAGGCCATGATCCGCGCGGTGCTGAAACTGGATGACGAAGCGTTCAGGGCGTTTATGGATGAGCGCAAGGAGTTTCTCCTCAATTTTATTTTGAACGGCATCAATTATCGAAGAACATGATGGTTGCGCTGATTACTCTCATAATATCCGGTTTGCTGCAGGGGACACCACCCGATAGCCTGAGCCTGCAGCAGGGCTACGAACTGGCGAGCAAAAACTACCCGGTAGCCGCTAATATCGAACTACAGCGGAAGATCACTGATCTGAATGTGAAGGTGGCCAATGCCGGATACTACCCGAATTTGGAAATCGGCGGTAAAGCCAGCTATCAGTCGGAAGTGACCGACTTTGCGCTGCCCGGAGGAGGCGGTCCCCCGGCCGTGAGCAAGGATCAGTACGAGGCCTCGCTGAGTGTCGTACAAAATATCTATGATGGCGGGGCGGTCGACATTCGAAAAGAGCTGGAGCGGGCCCGGGGGCAGCAGGAGGTCCACACCTCTCAACTAGAGCTGCACCAGGTAAGGAAACAGGTGGACCAGGTGTACTTTGGCATTCTTCTGTCGCAGCAGCAGTCCCGCGTAAATGACCTGTTGATTGACAACCTTCGGGAACGTCTGGCCACCGTTCGTTCGAGAGTGAAAAACGGGGTACTGCTGCCGAGTCAACAGAACATTTTGCAGGCTGAACTGATCAAGGCCCAACAGGATTCATCCGAATTAGAATCAACTATCCGGGCGGGCTATGACGTGTTGAGCGAAATAACGGGCGTCGAAATTCCCCGGACCACCACCCTGTCGCTGCCCGAGGTCGATATTGATATGCAACACCTGCAGCCGCAGCGGCCGGAATATGATCTTTTTGAGAGCAGACGCAATGCAATTGAAAGCCAGATAGCGCTTGCCAAAACCCGAAAGCTGCCGGCAATATCCGCCTTTGGAACCACGGCTTACGGGCGTCCCGGATTTAACTTCCTGGAAGATGACTTCCACGGCTACTACATCCTGGGCCTGCGGTTGAAATGGAATATCAAAGATCTTTGGAGTGCGAATCGGGAAATGCAGGCCCTGGAGATACAGCAGCAGAAAATTACACACAGTGAACAGGCATTTACCACCCAGATGAAAGCCTCACTGGACCGGATCAGGGAGCGGATTACCGCAATCCGGGAGAATCTGGAGCGGGATAACAGGATTATTGAGCTTCGTGAGCAGGTAGTGAAGGAGAGTGCCAGCCAGCTCGAAAACGGGGTTATTACCGCTACAGAGTATGTGACCGAGTTGAACAGGGCAAATACGGCCCGGCTTTCACTCTTTATCAACCGCGTGCGACTGGCCGAAGCGCAGGCTGCATACGCCACTACGCTCGGTGTGCCGTTTCAGCAAAACCAATAAAATCGGAAAGGAGCAGATTATGGAATCCGCAAGGAAAGAGTCACTCGCCAAATGGATTGTTGCCATCACCGGAACCTGGGTGGCAGGCGATGCACTCACCAAGCTATTTGCCACTCCCATCTCGGAGGTGACCGACGTTTTCCAGGCCTACGGACTGCTGGACTGGATGATATTCCTGGCTTGGGCCGAGCTCTTTGTTGCTCTCCTGTACCTGCGTTCGGAAAGCAGGTTGACGGGATATATTACCCTAATGCTCGGAATGGCAGGCGTCACCGCCATACACTTGGCAAACGGGGGAAATCTCCTTGAACCGATTGCTGTCATGACGGCCGCCACAGCGGCCCTGTTGCTTCGGGAACCTGAACTGCCGGAACATCTTGTGGATGAGATTAAAAAGACTCTGCATCACGTAAGTGCCCGAAAAGGATTTGACCATTGATTACGCGAACCTATCCCATCACCCCTGACATCACCCAAGCACTCAGTCTGGCGGGAATGATATTCCCGCCAGGCTCTGACACCGCGGAGGAAAGGCAGAAGGTTCAGATATTGTTCGGTAGATCTCAACAGCAAAAGCATGAAAATCAATACGCCAACCGATGTACTTAATTAATACGAGAAAAGATGGCATCAGCCCGAATGAATTTGCCACGTCAGCGCGGGTCCAGTACGTGAGTGATCTCAAGAAGCAGTTTACGGTACCGGAAACTGCGTTTGAGACTGCCATAAAAAACAGCAGGCTATTGCTGATCGTGCATGGGTTTAACAACCCATTCTCCTATGTCGTCCCCGAATACCTGCTTTCAAAGGTGAGAATAAGCCGGGCCGCACCCGGTACCTATGATCACATTATCGGTTTTACCTGGCCGTCGGGTGGTTCCGAGCTGGATTATTCCCGGGCAAAAGGAAATACGGAGGAGGCCGGGCAAAAGCTCCGTGAGTGGTTATTCCGGTTCACTCGCTTAAACTGTGTCATCGATATTGCGGGGCACAGCATGGCGGCACGGGTAGGGTATCATGCTCTGTGTGTGGAATCGGCCCTCAACCTGCGCTGCCTGTTTTCGTTCGGCGCGGCGATACCGCGGGAAAAACTTCGGGATGAAACGGTATCCCACCTGTTTGATAACATTGAAAAGCTTTTTGCCTTTCATAACCGGAACGACAGCACCCTGAAATACTGGTTTCGCCTGGTCGAATGGAAAGAAGCTCTGGGACGGGTGGGACCCGGCAGGCGGGAACACCTGATTGAAAATGTTGAAAAGTTTCATCTGATCGATTGCAGTAATGAAAACCTGGGTCACATCGATTACCTGCGGTCGCCCAGAGTGGTGCATGTAATGGCTGAGATACTGAAGGGCAATCTCCCGGACCGCTACAGCACACTTTCTGACCACCTGGCGGAAACTCCGGGAGGCGGGCCGATACACGGAAGTACCCGGCAGCGGTATTCCGGGATAGCGTGAATATCTAAATCAATTAAGAAAAGCAACAATAACTACTGGAAACGATGCGACACAGGAACAGAACATTGGTACCATTTACTATGAACAGAATTAAAGCAGGAAGTGTAGCTACCTGGTTCATACCGCTGATGCTACTGGTATCGGGATGCAATCAGCAGCAGCTGTCCGATGCCTATGGACAGTTTGAGGCCACGGAGACCACGATCTCATCCGAAGTGAGTGGCAGGCTGATGCAGTTCACACCTGAGGAGGGTGATCGGCTGGAGCCAAACCGGCGGGTGGGATACGTAGATACCACCAGGCTGGCCCTGCAGCGCAGTGAATTGAATGCACAGCTGGAATCGATCCGCGCCAAAATCACCAGCATCAATGCCGAGGTCGAGGTGCAGAAAGAGGAGCTCGGCCTGGCGGAAACGAACCTGGAGCGGGTTCGGGCCCTCCGGGAAGACGGGGCTGCCACTGAACAGCAGCTGGATGATGCGGAAACCCGCGTCCAAACCATCAAGAAACGGATCGACGCCCTGCAAACCCCAAAACAGTCGGTTTATGCGGAGATCAGTGCCACCCGGGCGCGCATTGCACAGGTGGAGGAACAGCTGCACGATGCGGTGATCACCAACCCGGTGCAGGGTACCGTACTGACGACGTTCGTCGAGCCGCATGAAATCGTGCAGATGGGCCAGCCGCTGTTCCGTATCGCAAATCTGGATACCCTGGAACTACGCATCTATGTGTCCGGCGCGCAGCTTCCGGCCGTAACGCTGGGCCAGGAAGTGGAGGTTCTGGTGGATAAAAACGCCGTGGAAAACCGGTCGATCTCCGGACGAATCAGCTGGATTGCCTCCGAGGCGGAATTTACCCCGGAACAGATTCAGACCAAGCAGGAACGGGTAACCCAGGTCTACGCAGTAAAGGTCCGGGTGCCAAATCCGGACGGAATCCTGAAGATCGGTATGCCGGGAGAGGTCAATTTTTAGATTGGCAGGATGGATCTGTACCGGCAGGAGGAATGAGATGAGCATGGAATTCAGTTTTTCATACAGCCCAGTACCAAAAGCAGAACGATGAGCATAGTAGAAGTAGAACAGATCACAAAAACCTACGGCGGGGTTACAGCGCTTGACAGTATCTCGGTCGATATTCGTGAAGGCGAGCTGTTCGGGTTTATCGGTCCGGATGGAGCGGGGAAAACCAGTCTCTTCCGGATATTGACGACCCTGCTCAAGCCGGATTCCGGCCGGGCTACGGTGCTGGGACTCGATGTGGTGGACCATTACCGTAAGCTGCGGCCGAAGCTGGGCTATATGCCGGGTCGGTTTTCGCTGTACCAGGACCTGAGCGTGCGCGAAAATATTGACTTTTTTGCCTCCGTTTTTGGGACCACTCTCGAAGAGAACTACGACCTTGTGGCCCCCATTTACTGCCAGCTTGAACGGTTTGAGTCGCGCCTTACAGGGGCCCTTTCGGGCGGTATGAAGCAGAAACTGGCGTTGAGCTGTGCCCTGATCCATAAACCCGAGCTGCTGGTGCTGGATGAACCCACCACCGGGGTGGATGCGGTATCACGACGGGAATTCTGGCAGATGTTGCGCCACCTGAAACAGCAGGGGCTCACCATCGTCACCTCGACCCCCTACATGGACGAGGCCGAGCAGTGTGACCGGGTGGCGCTGATTGATGAAGGTCACATCTTGAAGGTGGATACCACGGAACAGGTGGTAGCTTCGTTCGAGAAACCGCTGCTGGCCGTCAAGGCGGATAATCGCTATCGTCTTCTTAATGTATTGCGAGAATACCGGCATGCCCGCTCGGTACAGCCGTTCGGGGAATATGTCCATTATACAGACAAACGCGACCAGGTATATCCCGGGGAACTGGAAACCTACCTGCAGGAAGCGGGGTTTACCGGTGTCGTGGTCAGACGGATTAACCCGGATATCGAGGACACATTCATGGCATTGATGCAGGAACAATAAAATGAACCAGAATGAACACAAAATACTGTACGTCCCGGGAAGCTAAAAAAACAAGCTTGTCTCTCCTCCTCTCGAATGGGAGGATGACCTCCTTCGGGATGGCCGGATAGCAAGTAACGAGAACCAGGAATGTTGAATCAGTAGAAATGAGATATGAATAGGCAGACCGTCATAAAAGCACATAACCTCACCCGGATGTTCGGTGACTTCACCGCGGTGGATCGGATCAGTTTCGAGGTATCCCGCGGTGAGATATTTGGATTCCTGGGGGCCAACGGCGCCGGTAAGACTACCGCCATCCGCATGCTGATCGGGCTGCTGACCCCGACATCCGGGGAAGCAACGGTGGCCGGTAACGACGTGTACTCCGAGGCGGAAGCAATCAAAAAGCGGATCGGGTATATGAGCCAGAAATTTTCGCTCTATGAAGACCTGACCGTCTGGGAAAACATTCGTCTTTACGGCGGCATCTACGGATTGTCGAACAGGCAGATACGAAACAAGGCGGATCAGCTGCTCTGCACGCTGAACCTGAAAGAGGCCCGGGACAAAAGGATCGGTTCGCTGCCGCTGGGCTGGAAACAGAAGCTGGCTTTTTCCGTGGCATTGATGCACGACCCGGATATCGTATTCCTGGATGAACCGACGGGGGGTGTGGACCCGATTACCCGCCGGCAGTTCTGGGAGCAGATCTACAAGGCCTCAGCGGAGGGAACCACGGTGTTCGTAACCACTCATTACATGGATGAGGCGGAATACTGCGACCGGGTTTCGATCATGGTGGACGGCCGGATCGAGGCGCTGGATACGCCCGAAGGACTTAAAACCCAGTTTGGAGCCGATGATATTGAAGAGGTATTCGTGGAACTGGCACGCGGTGCACAACGTGCAGAGCATTAGCAGGTCACAGAGTGTCAGTGTTTTATAGTGTCAATTGTAATGCTTGCTCGCCAGATTTTTTGAGTAATGGATACAAGATTTTATCCAACTCATCAAACTCGGCAGTATTGGCGCCGATATTGGTTCCGCTTTTTCTTTACTGTTTCGAGAGCATGAACACTTGTTTTTTTCACCTGAATCTTGACAAGCCTTAACAATCCTGATAGCAAACGCGGGTGTTTTACTGTACAAGTTGTTATCCACTCAATCCACAATCAATTATGGTGTTAACATCTATAACAACTAATAAGACCGATTAGAATCCAAATCCGTACAAAAATTTCAACTCGTTAACCGGCACACTGAACATGCATTCATTCAAAGGTTTCGTAATTAAAGAGTTTCGCCACATCCTGCGGGACAAGCGCACCCTGCTGATCCTGTTCGGGCTGCCGCTGGCCCTGCTGCTGATTTTTGGATTTGCAGTTCGCAACGAGGTGAATGATGCACAGGTGGCTGTACTGGATCATGCTAAAGATGAAGTGACGGCACAGCTAATACAAAAACTGAGGGCTTCTGATGAGTTGACCATTACGAATTATCTTAAAGCCGCGGAACAGATCGATCCGCTTTTCCAGCGGGGAGAGGTCAAGCAGGTAATTGTGTTCGAGAAGAATTTCACACGCAATCTTCAGCGTGATGGCACGGCCGATGTACAGATCATCACCGATGCCTCCGAACCCAACATGGCGGGACTTATCCAGCAGTATACCCGGGCCATCATACAGAGCTGGAAGCCGGAAAACGCCGTTGTCGACCGCTCTGCGGCGATGGGTGTGCAGCCATCGGTCCGCATGCTCTTCAACCCGCAACTGGAAAGCGTATTTTACTTTGTGCCGGGCCTCATCGCGGTAATCCTGATGATGGTTTCGGCACTTATGACGTCCGTTTCCATTGCGCGGGAAAAAGAGTCGGGCACGATGGAGGTACTGCTCGTTTCACCACTGAAACCCGGCCAGATAATTGTGGGTAAAGTGATCCCCTACCTGGTACTCTCCGTGGTAAATGTGATTACCGTTCTGGTGGTAGCCTACCTGGTGTTCGGTGTACCGTTTCGGGGTTCGCTGCTCTTTTTCCTCACGGTTTCACTGCTGTTTATTTTTTCCGCGCTTGCCCTCGGTGTGATGATTTCGACCAGGGCGGAAGACCAGCGCACGGCAATGATGGCCTCACTCATGGGCACCATGCTGCCCACGCTGATGCTATCCGGGTTCATTTTTCCCGTGGAAAGCATGCCGGTACCCCTGCAGCTGTTCAGCCATATTGTGCCGGCCAAATGGTACCTGGTGACCGCCCGGGGTTCGATGCTGATGGGCACCGGGTTCGATTATCTCTGGCTGCCGGTGGCCATCCTTACGCTCATGACTGTTCTCCTGATCATTGCCGGCGTGCGTAATTTTAACGACCGGCTTGAATAAAACAGGTGCATGTATTTAGTCGTAATATTCCACCAATGAGTATACCAATTCAGCAATTCAACAATTTTACATTTCAACAATTCCCCTAATGCGAACCATCTATTTTTTAATCCAAAAAGAATTTCTGCAGATTTTCCGGGACAAGGCGATGCTGTTTATCCTGTTTGCCGTTCCCGTAGTGCAGCTTGTGGTGTTGTCGTATGCCGCCACCTTCGAACTGAAGGATGCCGAGTTTCACCTGGTTGACCACGACCAAAGTACGACTTCCAGGCGGCTGGCGAATAACTTTGCGGCAACTGACTACTTTTCGATTGTCGGGCAAAGTTTCAGTGATGACCGAGGCGTGGATGCCATTCTGCGGAACGAAGCCAAAATGGTTATGGTGATTCCGGACAATTTTGAGCGTGATTTGCAATCGGGAAGGGTACCGGCAGTGCAATTCATTATCAGTGCTGTAGACGGCAATACGGCAGGATTAATACAAAGCTACAGCCAGTCCATTTTGAGAGATTTCGGGATGCAGGTCCGCAGCGAAGTGCAGGCCGTGACAGCCGGCGGACGGGTAAAGTCGGCGTCCCTGCGGATCAACAGTACAAACTGGTACAACCAAACGCTTGATTATATTACCTATATGGTGCCGGGTATCATTACGGTACTGGTTACGCTAATCTGCCTGCTGCTTTCCGTGCTGAATATCGTCCGGGAGCGGGAGATCGGCACCATCGAGCAGATCAACGTCACCCCGATAAAAAAGTATCAGTTTGTCAGCGGTAAACTGATCCCCACCTGGATACTGGCCATGGTAATTTTGACCCTGGCCCTCGGGATCTCCTATTTCTGGTTTGAAATACCGATGAGGGGCAATGTGTTGCTGATTTACGCCACGGCCGCCATCTACCTGCTGGCCATACAGGGGCTGGGACTGTTGATATCATCGGTCTCCAACACGCAGCAGCAGGCCATGTTTATCAATTTTTTCTGCGTGATGATATTCCTGCTGATGGGCGGCATCTTCACCCCGATCAAAAGCATGCCGCAGTGGGCCCAGGATCTCACGCTGGTAAACCCGATTGCCTACTTTGGCAAAATTATGCGCATGGTGCTGCTCAAGGGCTCCGGGTGGGCCGATATCCAGGAGATGGTGGGCGCTATTGCGTTCATGGCGGCACTCTTGTTGCCCACCGCGGTCATGAGCTACCGGAAGCGAACCTCATGACCGGTCGCGATAACCGTTGGTGAGAAATGCAGGCTGGTTCCGCGTGCGAAAGGCAAAAAAGAGTACTTTTCGATCTCCGGCTTGCGGACTACAGCACGGCGGGTATATTTCTGTATTCGTGCACGTAGCAGAACGTTTTGATCAAATACCAGGGTTGGCCCGGATTACCTCAAGAGGAAATCACTTTGTCCGTAAGGCGTCCCGGCCATGGCGCAGGAAACGATGCGGTTGTATGGACAACGTAGCTGAGGGGGACATATCGCAGCGATTGATACGCTGCTGGAAAACAGGCTGTTATATTTACTGCAAGTCTCTGATAGCCGACAGGGTAAAGGGAATGCACATTCATTTTTTATAGAAATACGGGTTAGTCTCCCATCTTCATAATATTAACTCCCCTGAGAATTTCATTACCGACCTCCCGGTATTTAAAACACACCATGCCGACCCTGTATACTGAATTGTGGTTAAAGAATTTTGCCCAGGTTTCTGCTGGTAAAATATGGTGATATCACCAATAAATGTGTACGTTTTGACACCTGGCCTGCGTATCTGTGACAGGCCCATGGCCGGCCTGACCAACGTTGTTTGGCAGTGATCGGTGCTTATTCTTGAAATGCGAACCAACAACCGGATGATTGATATGGACCTGCCTTTTGAGCTGGAAATAGGGAAATCGGCCTCACAGTTTTACTGGGCCCTGCAGAATCACCTGAACCACCTGGCGGCGGATTATGATCTTACGATAGAACACGCCCGTATGCTCCTTATAATTTCGTTCAGCGAGGGATGCTCCCAGCAGTACTTGGCCGATCAGACCTACAAGACCAAGCCGGCAGAACAGTCAGAAAAGCTCCAGACCACGACCCTCGAACGGTATGAAGTGAGGCGGGTATCTCCCCGGGCAATCCAAACTTCGTTTAGCTACACCGGCCGCGTGCTTTCGAACCGGACGATCCGGTTAAGGCGGAGGTTCAGGGCCGCGTAATCGAACACTCCTTCCGGTTTAAAGAGGGAAATTCGGTGGCGAAAGGTGAGGTACTGGCCAGGCTCGACAGCCGACAGTTCCGGTATGAGCTGCAGGCGGAGAAAAGCCGTTTTGTATCCACCCTCACACGCCTGATGTCTGATTTAAAAGTAGACTTCCCGGAGAGTTTCCAAACGTGGGAGCAGTACCTGAACAGTTTCAGTTTAAAAGAGGAACTACCGGTGCTTCCCGGCATTACCTCACAACGGTTGAAATATTTCCTCTCTTCACGATCAATTTTGAACAGTATTACTCCATCAAGGCCCGGGAAAACAAGCTGCAGGATTTTGATATTCGGGCCCCATTCGACGGGTTCGTCGCCGAGTCGAATATCGATGTGGGTTCCTTTGTGACCCCACAGATGGTGCTGGGCAAATTCGGCAGCAACGATCATTTTGAAATTGAAACGGCCATACCTGCCAAAGATCTGGCTTATATATCACCCGGTGATCCGGTTCAGCTTGCCAACGATGAACTCGGAATCACCGCTTCCGGAACCGTGGAACGGATCGGGAACCAGATTTCTCCAAAAACGCAATCGA
>JAWVZC010000119.1:0-11302 GCA_033722415.1 Balneolaceae bacterium
GCTGCTGTAGCTCCGCCTCCGCATCGTCACCCTGCTCTTCCACTTCGGACGGGGTTACCTGCTTCCGGTCGACCGCACCGGCCGATCCGAGGTTGTTAATCTTTTTTTTTAACGCGTCCAGCTCGTTCAGCAGTTTTTGCAGATTTTCGGAACGCTCCATATGAATAAGTTTCAGGAGCGTAATCTCAAACTGGATATGCGGCTGGTTGGCTTCTTTCACTTTGAACTGGGCCTCGCTAACCATGTGCATCATGCGCATCAGGTCATCCTCGCTGAATACCTCCGCCGCCTTCCGGTACCGTTTCTTGGTTTCAGCGGATGCCTCCACCAAGTGCATCTTTTCGGAATTCCGGGCCACGTAAAGATTTCGCAGGTGTTCAAGCAACCCGACGAGGAACTCCTGGATATCGTGTCCCTCCTGCAGCAGCTCATTGATCAGCTCCAGGCCTTCGCTGGTGTTGTTGTGTTCCACAACATCCATAACCTGGAACATCCGCTCTGTGCTGACAACGTTCAGGGCCCGCAGCAGTTCTTCATGCTCGATATCGTTACCGCAAAAGGCGATCGCCTGGTCCAGCAGTCCGAGGGCATCGCGCAGGGCCCCGTCGGCCTTTTTGGCAATAACATGCAACGATTCCAGGTCGATGGTAATCCCCTCGTTCCCGGCCACTTCCTCCAGCCGCTCGACGATCTCATCCACACTGATCCGTTTGAAGTCGAACCGCTGCACCCGCGAAAGGATGGTTGGCAGCACCTTGTGCGGTTCCGTCGTTGCAAATATGAAGATGATATGGTCGGGCGGCTCTTCGAGCGTCTTCAGCAGGGCATTGAACGCCTGTTTGCTGAGCATGTGAACCTCGTCAATAATATAGATCTTGTAGCGGCCGTTCTGCGGGGGAATACGCACCCGCTCCCGGAGGTCCCGGATATCGTCCACCTTGTTGTTGGAGGCGGCATCGATCTCTACGATATTGAGCGTCTGGTTGAGCCCCTCCCCGTCTACCGAGGCATCGATATTATTCACCGTACGGGCCAGTACCCGTGCCATGGTGGTTTTCCCGACCCCGCGAGGTCCGCAAAACATATAGGCGTGAGCCAGGCGCTCCTGCTTGATGGCATTTTTCAGCGTGTTACTCACATGTTTTTGCGAAACAATATCGTCAAACGTTGTGGGCCGGTATGTACGGGTCAGCGCGCGGTAATGCTCAGACATAGCGAATTCATTTTAACCATCCTGGATTATGCATCACAAACACCAGGTGAAACTTTGTGCAATCTGAAAAGTACAAAAAGTGAAGGTCAATTTCGTAGCACATTTTACGGAATTGACCGATGATTCTGCCCCGTAAGATCGGCGCCCCGTGAATCGTCTTATGGTATCTGCCGATGATGCGGTATGAACGATCCCGGTTGGTGTCCGGCGAAAACCAGCCGTATTTCCGGTGATGACGTACGGGAAGCAGGTGCGACCGTTAAAAATTGAAATCGGGCAAACGAAAATTCAGTTACCATCGTTATCCCGCATATCATCCCAGATTATTATCCCAAAACCCGACACAGTTTGAAATGCAGAAACTCAAGAGATACATCCGGGAGCCTGTCAACGGTTTGACCCACGGAATCGGGGCCTTGCTATCGGTCATCGGTCTGATCGTTTTGCTATTTAACGCCGTCGAGAAGGGAACCCTGAGTCACATAGTCGCATTCGGTATTTTCGGGGTGAGCATGGTCCTGCTCTACGCCTCGAGCGCACTGTATCACAGCCTGAAAGCGGGAGCCGAAACCATCCTGAAACTTCGCAAGCTGGATCACAGCATGATCTACGTGCTCATAGCCGGCTCCTATACCCCGATCTGCCTGATCGTGCTCGACGACAGCTGGAAGTGGATCGTATTTCTACTGGTGTGGTCGTTCGCCGCAGGCGGTATCCTGAAAAAAATACTCTGGTTCGAGGCCCCTCCCTGGATATCGATGGTGCTCTACCTGGGGATGGGCTGGATGGGGGTATTCCTGTTTCCCATACTGTTTGACAAGCTCCCGGTCGCCTTCCTGGCATGGATTATCGGCGGCGGACTGGCCTACTCCGTCGGGGCCGTGATTTTCGGCATTAAACGCCCGGATCCGATACCCGGCTGGTTCGGGCACCATGAGATCTGGCACCTGTTTGTAATGGGCGGGACCTTTTCCCATTACTGGGCATTTTACCAGTATTTGCCGGGCTTTGCCGGATAAAGCTTGTGGTTATCGGTTGAATGTTAAAAGTTGCAGGTTGTCCTTGCCTGGATTAACGCAAGAGTACCTGCCCGGCCGGGAACAGAGGGGGCATTAAACCGGATTTTTTACCTGGAAAATTGACTGAACACGATTCGGAAAGTACCCGGGCATTTTTAAACTGTGTGGTGCACTTGCATCCGCGTTGATCGACAGGCGATTTCCGGTTTATCACGTAACATAACCTGAATTCGACATAACATTCAGGAGTCATAATTACAACATGGGCTCCTCTGTTGAGCGTCATCTCGACCGCCAGGGAGAGATTGTTTACCCAAAAGGCATGCTTATGGGTACAACAATTGCTCATTCCGCAGGCTCCATTCCAGATGACGCAGGTGTTGGACAGCTTGCTTTCTTATATCGAAATCACGTTAACATAATTGGCTTACTCTCTTATTTTTATTATTTCGTGCATCTCCCGGATTAAGCTTCCGGTTGGTGTATGATATACTGGAATTTGCATTTCATTGCCTGAAGATTCGCATCCTGAAACAGATCCCATATGAAAAAAACCCTGTTGATTTTCCTGCTTTTCGGGGCCCTGCCGCAGGTCGTTTACTCGCAGTTTTATCCCACGACCTACCGGCCGCCGGATCTGAACTGGCAGGAGCTGCAGACCCCCCGCTTCAGGATTGTTTTCCCGGAGGGGGAGGATTCGGCGGCCTACCGGATGGGACGTATACTGGAGTACGACTATCCCCGCGTTCAGAAGCTGGTGGGAGGATCGCTAACCGAATTTCCAATCGTGCTCAACAACTACAACGACCGGTCCAACGGGTTTGTCACCACCCTGCATTTCAGGTCCGAAATTGAAATTCCGCCCATCAAGGGCAAAACGATGAACCCGAAAACCGGCAACTGGCTTGAAACCGTCGGTCCCCACGAGCTGGTGCACGCCCTGCATCACAGCAATATTGAAGGCATATGGGCCCGGGCTGTCAATATTTTTGCGCCGGATATAGCACGCTCCATCCACGGCTCCATTCCACTGGGGGTCCATGAGGGGATCGCCACCTACCATGAATCCGCCCATATCGCACCCGGCGGCGGGCGCGGAAACTACCCTTTTTTCACCAACCAGTTCGATGCCGTATTCAACAGCTCCGACCGCTGGGGGATGGGCACCATGCTCGGCTTTTCGAGGTACAGCCGGCCGTTCGACCGCCATTATATCGGCGGGTACGAGTTCACCGGCTGGCTGCATGAAACTCATGGAGATCGTACCACAAAGGATGCGATCGACTTCTTCATTCGCTGGCCCTTCCTCGGCTACGGTACGGCCCTGAAACACGCAACCGGATACTGGCCGGGACAACTGTACCGGCAGTTCGAAGAGCGCAAACGCGCGTCCGCTGACAGGCAAGGATCCGATTCCTACGAACCCCTCGCCATAACACTCGGCGGCAGGGCCTTTCGCCGCCCGATATGGATTTCGAACAACCGGCTGCTGATGCACGGCAGTGCCTACAATGCAAGCCCGGGATTTTACACCTATTCGCTTGATCAAAACGAACTCCGAAAGCTGGCGGAGACCCAAACAGTATCGGATTACCGCTACTCACTGAACCCGGAGCGCTCCCGACTCGTTTTTTCAAACTACCGTCCCAGCAGGTACTACGACAATACGTTCAAGATGGATCTTTTCGAGCTCAATATAGCCGATGGCTCCGTGTCCCGTCTTACAACCCAGCTCCGGGCCTACGCACCTGTGCATCGCCCGGGCGGATACTGGGCGCTGCAGACCGATCACGACGCGAGTTCACTGATCAGGCTGAGTCCGCATGATGCCGATCAGCAGCTCCAGGTCGAAGATCAATTCAGCCTTCCGAATACCGAATTTGTCGCCGTTGTCCCCAACCCTCGGAACCCGGCAGAGCTGGCGATCATCGCCAACCGGCGGGGACTGCAGGGCCTCTGGATTGTTGATGAACAGGAGATCGGCAGCGGTATGCAGGAACAGCCGGAAATCAGCTTCATGAACGGTTCGGTCTTTGATCCCGCCTGGCACCCGGACGCTCGACAACTGCTGTTCAGCAGTGATATCACCGGCGCCATGCAGCTTTATGAATACCATCTTGCCGCAGCAGAACTGACGAGGCTTACCGACGCCGCATACAACGCCATGGAGGGCAGCTACAGTCCGGACGGGGAGCGTATTGCATTTGTGGTACAGCAAAAAAATGAACGGCTTCCCGTTGTGAAAAAAAGGGACGAACTGTCCGAAGAACCGGTCCCGGATTCACTTTGGAACACTTCGGAAGAGAAGAGCAACTACATGTCTCGCAGTGAGTTGGGATCCGGCTTAAAAGAAGAGTCGGACCGCTGGACGGTCTCCCCCTACCGGGCGGGGGCCGACTGGCTTTCCCCGCGGATCATATCCCCGATCTACAGCGAGGTTTCCAACTCGGGAACCTATGAATTCGGGATCCGCCTCAACAGCAACGACCTGCTCCGGCAAAACAGTTACCAGCTTGATCTCACCTGGATGCAGCGACTTCCCTGGTACGATTTCACTTACCGGTATTCCGGGTTTTTCCCGGGATTCGAGGTGGGGACCTTCAGTGAACCGGCCTTTGTGAGCACCAGGGTGGAAACCGAATCGGGCAGCCGGCAGACCCTCACTTTTCTCCGGCAGGAACTGGGCCTTTCCCTGGAAATTCCCGCACGTATTGTCCTGGAAAACAACGTTCGGTTCTCGTCGGTGGGGCTGATTCCCTCGCTCGAACTGACCGGAACCCGCTTCTTTGAGCCGGATCACGACGGGAGGGCGGCCTCCGATTACGGCGAGGGGTTCAGCGGCAACCTGTTCGCGTTTTTCAACTACAGGCTGCAGCAGAATATCCGGGATCTGCAGCCAAACAGCGGCCTGTTCGCCTATTCGGAGCTTGAGCACGCGTTCAGCAGGGGGAGTACCACCGTTGCGACCGATAAATACCGTTTCAGTGTCGACTTCAACCGGCCTAAGGCCTACCGCGCCGGCCTGTTTCTCTTTGCAGCGCCGTTTAAGCGGTGGAACCAGTCGCTGCGCCTGGGCCTCGAGGGTCTGACACAAACCGCCCCCACGTTTGACAACCAGAATCTGGTTTCGGAGGCTTTTTCCGAACGGGTATTCCCGGCCTCGCAACACATGATGAGTTTAAGCAGCCGGTATACCGTACCGCTGCTGTTCCCCGACCGCGGTGGTTTCCTTTTTCCGGCTTATTTGAGTAGTATCTACCTGGTCGGCTTCTCCGATACCGTCACCGACCTGGACCAGGGAGGGCTCGATAAATTCCGGGCCTCAACCAGGACGGTTCTCGGCCTTGGTCTTCGAACCCAGTTTCGTATATCGAACCTTAGCTTCGATATCGGCATTGCCGTGGGATACGAACCGTCGCGCAATGCATTTAATACATTTGTCGGTAATTTTTAACCCCGTTAATCCTAACACCTGTTTCAATAATCCCCGATTCCATGAAACCATATACCCTTCTTCTTTTACCGCTTCTTTTTTCATTGTTGGCGTTTTCCTGTCAGAACGAATCGGAACAGCTGGAGACCGACCGGCGCAAGAGCCCGATTGCGATCGCCAAGGTCAACCATGCCGATTCGGATACCTATGTCAAAATTGTTTACGGGCAACCTTACAAACGGGGACGCACGATTTTCGGAGATCTCGCCCCCTATGGGGAGGTCTGGCGAACCGGGGCCAATGAAGCCACGGAGTTGACCACCACCCGGGATATCCTGTTTGCCGGTAATCGCCTGGAAGCCGGAACCTATGCGCTCTTTACCATTCCCGGCGAAGATGAATGGACAGTAATACTGAACTCCGAGCTGGGCCAGTGGGGAGCATTTGAATACAATCCCGATTTTGACGTCTTGCGGGTGGATGTTCCCGCCATGAGCACCGAAAAAACCAGTGAAGCGTTTATCATTCAGTTTGACGAGGTTTCCGGCGATTCAACCGCGATAGGCATGCGCTGGGACAACACCCGGGTAAATATTCCGATCCGCTTTCTGGAAGATTCATCCTCCTGAGCAAAGCCCGGTTCCCCGGCGTTATCAACAATATTTCCCGGATACCAGCGCATTACAGGCTAACCGGATTTCGCCGGGCCAGGGTAATCCAATGCGGCGTTCACCTGTATCTCTCACAAGCCTTAATCCTGAGAAACCTTTGAAATACTCCTCATATCCCACCTGTTTATACAAGAGAGGGCTTATTAGAAGGTATGGCAAAGCCCTTTATGAATTCGTGTAATACCATGGTACGCTGAAAGTTCTTTGTGTCTTTCCGAAATAGGGAGGGTCAAAAATCCAGCGTGATCCCCAGCAGGAAGTTGCGCGAGCTGAGCCAAGTGTCGGGGCGGTCGATACCGGGCGTCATCAAATCCGTGGTTTGCGACCAGGGCAGGGAACCGCTGGATTCAAAAAAGGATCCCGGGTCGGAAACCCGTACCGATGGATCGGGCCCCGAGTATCCGGTAATGGTAACCAGGTTATCTACCCCGAGAAACAGGGACGCCGACCGGATTCGGCTTGCATCCGAAAGGGAGAACCGGTAGCTGAGCGTAACATTCTCCAGACGGAGAAAATCCCCGTCTTCCACGTAGTAGCTGCTCCACCTGTTGAACTCCTCCAGGTTTTCGGGACTGCTTTCGAGGATATTGTATACCCCCAGATTCTTGTTTTCGTAGATCAGGCGTGCTTCAGGTACCAGGTCGTGACCAAAAACCCCGCGGAGAAACAGGTCCAGGCCCCAGTTTTTGTACTCCAGCCCGTGCGACCATCCCACCATTGACGACGGCAGTCCGTTGCCGATGACCCGGGATTCCACCCGCCCGTTCGTCTCATCGAACACCCATTCTCCCTCCCCATCGATTCCGATATATTTCGGACCATAAAACTGTCCCGCCGGCTCCCCCTCATTCACTCTCACAAATGGGAATCCGCATCCGCACCCGCCGGATGGATTTCCGCGAACCTCTCCGTCGAGACTGTAAAACGCGTTGGAAAGCGATTGATAACTGGTCCGAATAGTGCTGAGATTGAGGCCGGTGGAATAGGAAAGCCGCCGCTGCCGCACAACCTGATATTTCACAGACAGTTCCACGCCCTTGTTGGTCATCTCCCCGATGTTGAAATAGCCGTGCGGGGCCGGGAAGGGCGGCTGCGGCAGGGAGGCATCCAGGATCACGTCCGCCGTGCTGTGAGAAAACAGGTCGAACCGTAGCTGCAGCCGATTCTCCAGGGCCAGGATGTCGATCCCGGCGTTTAGCATGCGGGTGGACTCCCACTTCAGGTCGGGATTACGTACCTGCTGCTGGGAAAAGGAGGGGACAAACTCCCCGTTACGATATACAAATCCGGATTGGCGGAACACCGCCTGCGACCACAGGCTGTTTCGCGGCAGGTTGCCGGCAAGCCCGTATCCCGCGCGAAGCTGCACTGTTTCTGCTACCGGCAGGTTAAGGATACCGGCCAGGTCGTACCCCGCATTGATGTACGGAAAGGTTCCCCACTCGTGGTTTTCTCCCAGGTTGGAGGAGTGTTCCCGCCGCAGTCCCAGGTTCACGAACCAGCCGGGTCCCTGCAGTTTCGTCGTACCGTAATATGCCGAAAGCAGGTGATCCTCTTCCACCCGGTACACCTCGCCCCCCAGAGCGGTAACGCCTTGCTCGTCAATAACCGAATAACTCACAGCTCCCGGTATTCCGGCTGCTTCTTTCAGGGTGTAATCATGAAACAGATTTTGTGCAGAGTACCCTGCCCGTGCTTCCAATGCCACATTGCCGGCAAAATCTCCACGCCACTGCAGCTTCAGGTCCGCGTACCGGTTGGTTCGGTCATCCGATTCGGTCCGGGCGAACCCCTCTTGCTCGTACCCGCGGAAAAAGCTGTCCGCCGGGTAAAATGCCCCCCTGAACAGGTCTGAACGCGTTTCAGAAAATACCAGGCGGGAGGATAATCCGTCTTCGCCATCTTGAAAATCGTAGGTTGCAGAAATGGTACCGGAAAGCCACCTGTCATCCCCGTCGTACCGGTTCTGCTCGAGAATGGCCAGCGGGTTGAAGTAGTCGAACTGAATTTTCTGGTAATACCCGCCGAACTGGTCCAGGTCTGCCCTGCGCGGGGCCGCCGGACTGAATGTGATGGCATATTTAAAGGCCTCCCGGAACCCGATATCGGCCTGTTCGGTACTACCTGAAACAGAGAGGCCCAGATTCAGACGATCATCCAGCAGGCTGCCCAGCAGGTTCATCCGCCCGTTTACCCGGTCATATCCCGTATCGAGGGCAATACCCTCCACGTTCCGCCAGTTGAGGGAGCCCGTGTAGCGAAGCGATTCCGTTCCGCCCGTTACTGACAGGTTGTTCACGTTTGAGAGTGCCGTCCGCGTGATGATATCAGTCCAGTTGTTATCCCGTGAACCGGGCGGTTCATAGCTCCCGTTCAGCCGGATCTCCTTCCGGATATATTCCCGGGCATCCAGCACGTCATACGGCCGGGTGGGCCGTTCGGCAGCCAGGTAGCTGCGAAAGCGGATCCGGGCAGCTCCGGTGCCGTATTGCCGGGAATCTATTTCGATCACACCACCGGATCCCCGGAACCCCCAGTGGGCCGCAGTCCCGTCGCGGATCACTCGAACCGAGGAGATATCCTCCGGATCTACCAGCGAGAGCGGCACGTCGGGCACCCCGTCAATCACAATCAGGGGATCATTGTCCGTATAAAGCGTATGGAGCCCGCGCGAACGGATATAAAACCGTCCGTTGGGATCGGCTCCCGGCTTGCTGATCTGCAGCCCCGGAATTCTTCCCTGCAGCAGATCCGGGGTGCCGTGCAGGTGCCCGGTCCGGGCCTGCTCAAGGTCAGAACCGTGAAATGTCGAGAGAGAATCCCCTTGCTGTGCGATCCTGATGTCGCCTCCGGCCTGCCGGGCAAAAAGGGTGCTATCCGTTATACCAAAACATAGCGCAACATGAATCCAGAAAACACATTGAATAACATGATACCTCATCATTCACCCCGTGAAGTGAGCAGTTGTGGATTTTTTGTATCCAATTTTCACTAGTTTACTGAATCACCGTGTAATTTGCACAATGCAGGGCAGCAGAACGGCTGGATATAGGTGGGCAGGAGAAACAACCTGGGAATATCCCGGTTATTATGGACCAACCAATATAGAAAAACCGCACGATGAATATATGGACACTCTTAATTTCCTATGGGTCACTGCAGGGGCTATTCCTGGCAGTGGTAATGATAATGCGGGAAAAATCGGTGTATCTGGGATTGTTTTTTTTGAATGTTTCCTACCTCCTGTTTATCTACCTGTTCGAGCGGTTCGAGTGGTTCCGGGATTATCCCCACCTGATATGGACCAATGTTCCCTCCTGGTTCCTCATCGGACCCCTGTTTTTTCTGTTTGTCGCCGGGCTATTTGAATCCGACCGGAAAACAGCCGGAATCAAAACAGGGCTCCACTTCCTGCCGGCGGTAGCGGCCTTCATCTTCGTCTCCGATTTTTATTTCGGGTTGACCGGGAGCGAAAAAGTTGCGCTGTTCACCTCCTTCTACGCTGGTGAACGGGTTGTCGATTACGTGCAAATGCTGTACCTGGCACAGATCGGGGCTTACCTTGTTGCAGGTTATCGAGTCATCCACGGCCACACCGATATGCTGAATGATGAACTCTCAAATTCCGATATTATACATCTGCGCATGATTCAGAAGCTGGTTGTCGGGATTGGAACCTACATCATACTGGCCATTCTACTCTCCGTGTTGCTGAGCAGCGCGTACCCCGACCTGCTGCAATATTTCCAATTTGTATTTGCGGCCCTTGCCTCAACGGTAGTTATTACGACCGCGTACGCCCTCTACTACAGCACACTTCCGCACCAGCTGGCTGTTCAGGCGATCCCCGGCAGCGGGCTTCGGCAGGATAACCCGAAGGCCACCATGGAAAAGGAACAGGATCCCGCAAAATATGCCAGCAGTTCGCTGACCAAGCGGGATCTCAGGGAGATTCTGGTCCAAATCGAACAGTTCATGGACAAGGAGGAACCGTTCAGGAAAAGAGATCTTAAAATCGGCGATCTTGCAGGCGATATGGACATACCGGCTCATCATATCTCGCAGTGCCTGAACCAGGAACTCGGCAAAAACTTTTTCGAGTTCATTAACAGCTACCGTGTGGAAGCGGTCAAGAAGCAGTTGCAGCGAGGGCGTCACCGGCACCTCACCCTTCTTGCCATCGCGAGGGAGTGCGGGTTCAACAGTCAGAGTTCATTCTACCGCATTTTCAGGCAGATGACCGGCAGCACCCCGTCTGACTATATCGAAACCCATGTCTCCGATTAACCGGCCTGGAACGTTCCGCAGCAACCGCCCCGGAACCGGAAATTACTCCCACTTTCGAAATTGAGAGTGCAAGATCGGGACCGATCCCGGCATTGATCAGGGGTTTTCTGTACTCTTTCCAGCAGACACTAACCGGAACCAACTTCCTCACGATGAAAAACCTGTTCATGGCACTGGTATTCTGTTTACCGTTTTGTTCCCCCGCTCAACCCCCGCACTCGTTCGATCCGGACAACCTTGAGCGTTATATCGCTTTCCGTGCCAACCACGACCGGTTCAGCGGGGTGACGATGATCTACGAGGGAGACAAGCGCGTTTTTGAAACCATTCACGGGCTCGCCAATCGGTCCTGGAACATTCCCAATACAGCGGACACCCGCTTTAACCTGGCATCGGTGACCAAAATGTTTACGGCTGCGGCCATCGGCATCCTGCATGACCGTAACCACATCCAATTCGATCAACCCTTTGCCCGTTATTACCCCGATTTCCCGGTACCGGAGATTGCCAATCGTGTCACGGTACGCCAGCTCCTGTCCCATACCAGCGGTATCTCCGATCTATTTTTTGAAAAAGCGTACCTGCAGGCCGATCGTTACCGGCTCCGCAATCTTGAACATTATGACCGCTTTTACAGGACGCTGCGAATTGGTGAAAGCCCGGTAGACCGAATGCAGTA
>JAWVZC010000120.1:0-11275 GCA_033722415.1 Balneolaceae bacterium
ACCTTCCCGTTTTCATCAATTTGATAATTGTGAAAGGTATAATCCGTATCCGCCTGCAGAGAATCGGGCCAGGGAGCATTTTCCTCCGGCAGTACCGCCAGTGAAGGTGCCCCTGAAAGAGAGAACGCAGCCGTTTCGTTTAGTTTAAGGTCATTTCCACCCCGGCCTACCCACATAGTTGACATATCCAGAAAAGCCCCCTTCCACAGCTTCAGTACCGCAACGTTGTTCAGGTCGACCGCCAGATGGACATCCGAAGGAAAACCGATGGCAGCACTGTGGGGATGCATGCGCTTAATTCCCTGAATGAAGCCATGCATCACCACCGGTTCATCTGCCGGGTCGAATAGCTTGGGCGTATTCGGGTTCATCACATCGGCGGGTACTGGAGATGGTGCATGCAGTTCGTGCATCGCAATGCCCGGTCCTTCGGCGCGCAGCGACAGGGCCGGTTGGCCGTTATCACTCCCGCGGTAATACAACACCTGAATGGTGTGGGTACCCGCAGCCAGGTCTATGGTGCCCCGGGACGCTTCCTGTTTTTCACTATCGATCAGGAGTCGATTATCTATCGTCAACCTGTTTCCTCCCCAGGACCGCAGTTCAAAAAGGTAGGTGCCGGGATGGTCAACCTGGAACGCTCCCTCGTAAACAATGGCGAATTCACTGTTAGATCGAACCTCGTCAAGCCCCAGTTCATGGGTTGTTCCCTGTGCAACCATGTTGGCGGGAGTTACTATCTTATCCGGAGTAAATTCCTCGTCTTCATCCACACTTTTTTCGTAATACCGGTAGGAGAGATTCTGAAGCTCGAGCGGCTGATTGTCATATTTCTTGAACCTGATATTTCGAAAGGCCACCGGACCGTGATCACCCTGGAAACGGAGGGGGCCCTGCCCGACCTCATCGTTGCTGACGGCACCGCCGGTGGGGTGGGTCAGTTTGACATCAGCATGTATCAGTTTTCCATTCAGGACTACCTCCTCGAGACGGGCATGGGCAATTTTATGGCCACCTTCATCAAACCGCGGTGCTCTGAATGATATCTTCAGATGCTGCCATAGTCCGGGGGCCGGGCGGCGTTTACCGCCGGTGGTATGCCCCCGACCCCTTTCCCATCTTCCCACCACTGATACACTCCGCCGATATCGCTGAATGAGGGTTCTTCCACGCCCCAGCTGTCCAGCAGCTGTATTTCGTACCGTCCCTGCAGGTAAATACCGGAGTTGGAACCTTTGGCCATCATCACCTCGAGTTCGAGATCGAGGTCTCCGTGTGACCACCGGGTGTTAAGATCCTCAGGCGTTTCCCCTTTAGCCGTATTCACCAGGACGCCCCATCCTTCACGGGGTTCAATATGGTGATCCCGGTAGGCATCCATAAACTGGTCCCCTGCAATTATCCAGTTGGAAGAAGGTTTTTCAAAAACGCTTAGGTCCTTAAGTTCAAGCTGTTTGTGGGGCAGTGACAACTCCTGGGCATTCAGCATGGATGGTATTCCAAATAACAAAAGTACCGCCAATATCGCTGTGGCTTTGAGTGATACAGTGTTCGCTAAATGGTATTTCATGTTAAGTGTGGTATTAATTTGATATAGTTCTTGCTTCATACCCGACGGGATACCCGGTGTGAACGTAGCCGCTCCCAATTTGGGAATGACAATATATTTAAAAAATCTTGTTTAACGAATACTATGTCGGATATCCTAAAAAATGCATATCGTGCAATAGTACTTCGATAATATTTTTTGATATTGTCGAAAATCTGCGGAAGAAAATCGATTGGAAACATCCGAACCTGTGTGCCAGAATAGTGATGCGTCCATGATACAAGATCGGGAAACGTATCGGATTGGGAGATATGGGTTCTTGTTTTCAGCAAGGGTAAGTCTTTGATATCAGTATCTGCAGCCGATTCAAGGAGACCTGTCAGGGTAACAATGCCGAAGGCCCAGGCGATGAGAAGATGGGCAGATCACCGACGGGTGGGCAAATCGGTTACTGCCCGACCATTTGTTATTGTTGACACGACACTAGTTACTTTCGAGTAAATAGGTGTATCTGTTGTACAGCCCGTAACCTCAACCGAGAACTATTATGCATATTAACGACATTGTTCTCAAAAACGGCCTTTTCCTGTACGTCCTGTTGACAGCAGCGTTATTTTTTAGCTGTTCTGACAATCCCGTCCATCCTGGTGCAAAAGACATTTCTCTTGAAGCCGGTGAACATGCCTTGACGGTTACCAACCGTTTCCCAAGGGAGCTGTATTACTTTGCAGTTGAGTGGGGGCGTGTGGCACAGATCCAGTGGACTCCGGCTTCAAAAGAGGGTACTGGAATTCCACCCGGCGGGACGAAGAAAATTTCCTATGACAAAGTATATGGCTATCGTGACGGAACTACCATAATATTTTATTACTGGATCAAAAAAAATCCCTCTGTTGAGGAAATCTCGTTTTTAACAATCACTCCCTGATGTTACGTGCAACTCGAAACCTCCGTTGCCACGCAAGTTTACCTGAAATTCAACGGGTTGCTGGATGTTGGGGAACCTTCAGTACGCTACTCAGTCAACTATATCAACGCCAGCACAGGAAAAGTGCTTCTAAACGTGCCATGATCGCCTAATTTACCTGACAAGATGAGCCATTTGTTCAAAGTGAAAATGCTATGTCATTAACTCACACTCATCCCCTATCTCTCAGCACTCAATCATTGTTCTACTCAGTTCTCTGCCCTGCCAGTCAAAATTTCCCTTGTAGTATCGTGCACGGATGCATGAATCCAATCACACCCGTACCACGTAGATAAGTGTGTGAAAATTTCTAACCGATTTTTCGACCGGCCCTGTCCACCGTTATTTCGTCAAGAAACAGATTTTTACAGCAAGATCTTCGAAATAAAGCAATTATTATCATATACTTAGTTTATCCAAGATGGTGATTAGTTAATAATACTTCGCTTATGCAGAAGTGAAATTGATATCGGGCTTTACTATAATCAGCAGCACGATCATTAAACGGTATGGGAAGAATTGGAAATGGATAACCCCTGTTTTTAGGTTGGGATTGCTCTACAGGAAGCAGTAAAACAAACGGTACTCACTTTTATAAACAGTAACGGGCAGATCATGAATTACCGATGATGTAATAGTAATCGGCTGTACGCGAATAGGTTATCCTGCATATCTCACAAAAATTATTGTAAATTTCTTGTCGGATACTGCAGGTTGGGTAGCACTGTTGGTCTACTATCCTCAATAAAAAAAAACCTTGAAAACGTTTGACTCTCAATAACAGTAATATCAACCACACATTCACAATCATGATTAGGAAATCAATATCCCTTCTACTCCTAAGCTGCAGCTTTTTACTTGCTGCCTGCAGCGGAGGTGAACAGCAGCAACAAATGCAGCCACAACTGGATATCAGTAAATTTTCATTTGCCGCCAATAACGACAGCCTGACGCTCCCGGATGGATTCCGTGCTGTCGTGGTGGCCGATTCCCTCGGTAAGGCGCGTCAAATTACGGTGGATGATGATGGCGATATCTACGTAGCGCTCGAAGACCCAAACAACGGTAACGGCATCGCGGCGCTCCGGGATCTGAACGGGGACGGTAAAGCAGACCGTATTGAATATTTCGGACAGTATACCGGTACCGGAATTGCCCTGCACGAGGGGTACCTGTACTTTGCCCCGGATACGGCCGTAGTTCGATATTCCATGGAGGGCGTCGACCTGGTACCCGATACCGAACCCGAAATTGTGGTGGCCAAACTGCCGGAACAAAATTCCCATGCCGCCAAACCGATCACGTTTGACGGCAATGGCAACATGTATGTAAATGTAGGGGCTCCGGCTAATGCCTGCCAGGAAGAGCGTCGCACGCCGCAATCGCCGGGAATGGATCCCTGTCCGCTGCTGGAATGGCACGGGGGAATCTGGCGATTTAGCGATAATACCCTGGGGCAGACCCAGAAAGAGGACGGATATCGATACGCCACCGGCATCCGTAACGCCGTTGCCCTGGAGTGGAATTCAATGGTCGACAATCTCTACCTAGTTCAGCACGGGCGGGATCAACTGAATCAGCTCTGGCCCGAACACTACACGGCCGAGGACAACGCCGTACTGCCCTCCGAGGAATTTTTCAAGGTTGACGACGGCGATAATTTCGGCTGGCCCTACACCTATTATGACCAGATTAAGGGTCAAAAAATGGTGAGTCCAGAGTATGGCGGAGATGGTGAGACGCCTGCCGAGGAAGGCCAGTATGAAGACCCGATTATCGGTTTCCCGGGCCACTGGGCGCCGAACGATCTCATCTTCTACAGCGGCAGTCACTTCCCTTCGAAGTACCAGGGTGGGGCGTTTATCGCATTTCACGGCTCATGGAACCGTGCTCCACTGCCCCAGGAGGGCTACCGGGTATCGTTTGTACCGTTTGACGGCAATATGCCAGCCGGCGACAGTTACGAGACGTTTGCCAACGGATTTAAAAGCGCCGACACGCTCGCTTCCCCCAGTAATGCCAAATACCGGCCGATGGGGCTTGCCGAAGGCAGTGATGGCACTCTTTACATTACGGATTCCGTACAGGGTCGTATCTGGCGGATTGTCTACACCGGTTCCGGGTAACAATTATTCGTAAATCCATTTTTTTGGGCGGCAGGTCGTTTTCCGGCCTGCTGCTTTTTTTGACTTTCCTCGATCAAGCCGATATGGATCGGCACCAGTGCTTATTTGGTAAACCGGATTAGATTTATTAGATACGGTATTATCGAAATTATGGTCTAAAGGTGAACAACCCCGGGGTATGGCATCATCCTCTAAAAAAGTAATTTTTGCCGCGCTCATCGGAAATGCGTTAATCGCGGTTACCAAGTTCATTGCCTCCGTGGCCACCGGTAGCTCGGCCATGTTATCGGAAGGCATTCATTCAGTGGTCGACACCGGTAACCAGCTGCTACTTTTGCTCGGGTTGAAACGGGCCAAAAAACCTGCGGACGAGCATTTCCCCTTTGGCCACGGCAAGGAGGTTTACTTCTGGAGTTTTATTGTCGCAATCATGATTTTTGCTGTCGGAGCGGGTATTTCGCTTTACGAGGGTATCCACAGCCTATCGGATCCCCATCCCGTTGAAAATCCCTATATCAACTACATTGTGCTCGGTCTGGCGATGGTATTCGAGGCTGGGGCATGGTATTTTGCCTGGAAAGAGTTTAACGCATCCCGCAATGGCCGAGGGTACATCGAGACGGTTCGCAAAGAGAAAGATCCCACCACTTTTGTTGTGCTCTTCGAGGATTCGGCCGCAATGCTGGGGCTGATTGTAGCCTTCTCGGGAATAGCACTGGGTCATTATACCGGTAATCCCGCCTTTGACGGTATCGCCTCCATTTTCATTGCCATCATCCTGGGTCTTACCGCAGCCTGGCTGGCGTATGAGACAAAGGGTCTGCTGATCGGGGAAAGTGCCCGGCAAGATATTGTCAACGATATCCGCTCTATCGCGGGCAGCTATGAGGAGATCAAATCGGTGAATGAAACCCTGACGATGCATATGGGGCCCCGGTTTATCCTTGCCAATATTAGCGTGGACTTCCGTGACGATCTCGATTCACTAACAGTGGAAAACGCGATCGCAAAGTTAAACCGAGAGATAAAACAGAGATATCCCCGGGTGAAAAGAGTCTTCATCGAGGCACGGGGACGCAGTTAACCTGCAACGCTGGTCGTAAAAGAATCTCTGTTACCTGGGCCGGGATTGACTGCTCTATAGGTTATTTTTTAAAAAAAGGTTATAGAAGGTGTAGGTTACAATACCAAGCCGGTCACCGTGTCTATTTTTCAGCGGGTTATACACGGCATCAATAATCCACCTCCAATTAATGGTAACTAATCTCCATTTGTCCCGAAACGGTGGTGGAACCGACTTCTTCCTACCTGAACGGTTCATGCAGGTGGGGTCCCGGGCATTGCGTAAATATCGCCGAATAACTAATCTGCATTTCTTACGAGAATGATGTTAGATTTCTTGCAACACTTTGATATACATTGAGTTCCATTGACTGTAATCTCGAAAATGGCAAACCACTTTGTAGTGGACTGTGAAATTGCCCCGTCTGCTGCGTGCAAGATAGAAATCACCCGCTCGACGTATCCATATACGTTTAACTTGTGATTACCACGTTGCCTTGCTGACGACCCAATTTCTTGGTAAGAAATACAGGCTAAAATTTCCTCCTGGTTATTCCGTGTTTTTGGGATCATCCCCGGCGAAATGACCTTTTGTAATGTAGGGCAGGTCCTGATTCGTGTTCCCCGCCAATTCGTATTGATCACATTATAAGTTTAGTGGTTGGATTAGATGGCAACGAACCAGGGAATGTCCTCTATGTCATCCCGGACCCCGATCCGGGATCTCGCGGTGGTAGTGAGCGTTGATTTGTTGCGAGCTGAGCTCAACGGCAGCAGCCTTGCAAGATCCTGAAACAAATTCAGGATGACATACAGGCTACTTTTTTATCCGCTAAACGCGTTATGAAGACAAAGCAGGTGTGAAAACTTGTCCACCGGAAAAAAGGTAGCATGAAACCATGACTACAACTTTTGTGCACTCAGTTCGTAACGAAACGGTGTCAAAACAGAATGCTAAAGAATAGGAGATTTATGAGCACTGGTTTAATGCACCCCGTACCCCTGTTTTTGCTGGCACTCTTCGTTGTCTTGGCTCCTGGCTCCGCTGCTGCACAGGATGAAGTGAATGATGATCACCGCGGACTTGTGTACCGGATGGTCCGCATCTCGTTAACCCCTGGGCTGAGCACCAATGGTATCGATGCCACGAATTACGCCTCGAAGTACTCTTTGAATATTCTGGCGGGCTATAACGGTGCCCTTGAACGCGGATTTGAACTGGGCGGACTGGCCAACATCAACCGGTATTATGCCCGGGGAGTTCAAATTGCCGGCCTGGGAAATTATTCGGGGGAAGAGATGCAGGGAATACAGATCGCCGGTCTGGCAAATATCAGCCGGGACGAACTGCAGGGAATCCAATTTTCCGGGCTTGGCAATTACGCCTCCGATGACATCCAGGGCATCCAGTTCACCGGTGGACTCAACTGGAGCGGGGGTATTGCCCAGGGTATGCAGATATCGGGGCTGGCCAATGTAGCCGGTGATGATATCCAGGGACTATTCGCCAGCGGTATCGCCAACATATCCGGGAACAATATGCAGGGTATAACAGCGGCCGGACTGATCAATTATGCCCCGGGCAACATGCAGGGGATTATTGTCTCCGGCGGGATTACCTATTCGGATAGTTTCCAGGGCATTGCCGGTGGCTCGGTGAATATTGCCAGTGATTTCCAGGGCATACAGGCGGGAATGGTCAATATCACCGATTACGGGCAGGGGATCCAGTTTGGCCTGGTAAACTACGGAAGGGATTTCGAGGGCATACCGGTTGGACTGATCAGTTATTATGAGGAGGGTCGAAGCGAAATCGATTTTTGGACGAACGATACCGGTTTCAGTAATATCGGCATAAAACTGGGTACCGATGAGATCTACAATATGATCTCCATCGGCTATAACCCGTTCCTTGAGAATCAGGTATGGCAGCTGGGATGGAGCATCGGTCGCTACCGTGCCCACCGCACCCATTTTGTCTACTCCGATTTCTCCTATTTTAAAATCAACGAAGGGGGCTGGACCCGCGAACTCAATTCAATCCTGAAATATCGGCTGCTGTTCGGCAAAGAGTTGGGTGACCAGCTAGCCCTTTATGGAGGACCCACCTTTAATATGATGGTGACAAAGACCGAAAACAGCAACCGGTACGCCTGGTACCGGCTCTTTGATTTCGGGGCCAGGGGACGCGACTACGTATTCTGGCTGGGATATGCCGTTGGTGTGGATCTTTTTTGACCGTTATAGCGTTCGTTTTTCAGTAAAAAAACCGTTTCTGCAAACTATTCGTATTAGTCTGATGTTATGACATCGTAATTTATTAAGCAGGAATCACCATTATGAATCGATTTACCATTGTAACGATATTGATAGCAGGGACGCTTGCTGCCGCCTGCGGATCACCCGACCCAACTCCCCGCCCCCATCTGCACCAGGCCGCGGTTCAAGCCGAAACGGAACTGACTCCCCAAGAACAAGATACCATCGCTATGAGTGAAACCGGCAAAGTCGTTAAATCGGAAGAGGAATGGCGAGAAATTCTCACTTCCAAAGAGTACCGCATCTTGCGCGAAAAAGGAACCGAGATGCCGTTCGTCAACGAATACTGGAACAACAAGAAAGAGGGGATCTACTATTGTGCGGCCTGTGGTCAGCCGCTCTACAGCTCGGAACACAAGTACCGATCGGGCACCGGGTGGCCCAGTTTCTGGCAGCCGATCGACACCTCGGCCGTAGAGGAACGCGAGGACAACAGCCTGTTTATGACCCGCACCGAAATTATCTGCTCCCGGTGTGAATCTCATCTCGGACACGTATTTGCCGACGGCCCTGAACCAACCGGCTTGCGGTACTGCATGAATTCGGCCGCACTCGACTTCGAGGAGCAGGAGCTTGATTAGAACGCCCGCGCTTCCTTCCCGGCGTACGCTTCAAGAAATGAGGCCACTTTCCTGACATTTTCCCTGGAGCCGATATAGATAGGCGTCCGCTGGTGAATTGATTTCGGCTGAATCTCCATGATCCTGTTGATCCCGTCAATCGCCATTCCGCCGGCCTGTTCGATGATCAGGCTCAGGGGATTGCACTCATACATCAGCCTGAGTTTCCCGTTGGGATATTTTGCACTGTCGGGATAAATGAAGATACCGCCTTTGAAGAGCGTACGATGGATATCCGCAACCATTGAACCGATGTATCGGGCCTTATACGGGCGGCCGCTGATTTTGTCCTCCACCTGGCAAAACTTCACGTACTGCTTCAGTCCCCTGTTCCAGGAATTGTAGCTGCCCTCGTTTACACTGTAGATCTTCCCTTTTTTTGGTATCTCGACGTCATCGTCGCACAGGATGAATTCCCCGATGCTGGGATCCAGCGTAAACATACTTACACCGAGACCGGTGGTATATACCATGATGGTGCTTGACCCGTAAAGAACATACCCGGCCGCTACCTGCTCTACACCCGGCTGCAGCGCATCAGATTCACTGAGCTCGTTCCGGCTGCGATCGCGCATGTAAATCGAAAAAATACTGCCGATTGAGACGTTGACGTCAATATTGGAGGAGCCGTCAAGCGGGTCCAGGTAGACAATATATTTTCCGGCGTCGGAACTCAGCTTGACGATGCCGTCATTCTCCTCGGAAATAACCATGCAGGTGATATCAGAGCGATCTAGTGCTGAAATAAGCTGGTCATCTGCAAAGCGATCCAGTTTTTTTACCGATTCTCCGTGGACATTTTGTGACCCTTCCTCTCCCAGAATGTGCGTAATACCGGCCTTGTTGACCTCGCGGGATATAATCTTGGATGCAAGCCCGATGTCCCTGAGCAGCTGGGAAAGTTCACCCGTGGCACCCGGGAATCGGTTCTGTGACTGGATGATGAACTCCTCTAGCGTAATTACACGGTTGGATCTCCTGGTAGTCATAGTTATCCCCTTTTTTTGGATGATTATTTTACTTCTACTAGCTGACGAATAATTTACCCTGTAAAGTTATCACAATTTTAGCACATTTTGGAGCGCACAAAGTAGGGCCGGGAATGCAAGATATCCGGCTTGATCCCTGATTTGCAGATCCCTGTATTTTTTTGACTTTTCCTGATCATTCTTGCGCTAAAAGAACTTAAATGTGATTGTTGAAACAAGATTCTTTATAATCGGGTGGGTTTGACGGGTAATTCAGAATAAACCGTCAAAAAACTTACTCTCAGTGGTTGGATGTGATACGTTTCCAGTCTCGGTGATTGTCGGTACCGCATATTACAAATCGGTTTGAATCGACACTCCGAACTGCTGAAACGTGCCAGCCCGAATACCCCGCTCCACATTCTGATACATTAATGGTAACGAAACTTTTAACTGTACTATGTTTACGCTTACGGATAAAACCGCTGTAATCACCGGTGCCGGCAAAGGAATCGGTCGCAGTATCGCCACCGTTTATGCACGACAACAGGCGGAGGTGCATATTCTGGATCTTGATGCGGATTCCGGCAAAAGTACCGCGGAAGCGATCAGGGAAAAAGGTGGAACGGCTACTTTTCACAAGGTAAATGTGGCCGACCAGGATGAGGTACTGCAGGTTTTTGATCACATTTATGAACATAGCGGGCGTCTTGACATACTGGTGAATAATGCCGGTATCGCGCATATTGGTACGGTTGAAAGTACCACCGAGGAGGATATGGACCGGCTGTTTGCCGTTAATGTAAAAGGGGTCTACAACTGTACGCTGGCGGCGGTTAAAAAGATGAAACAGGACGGCGGCGGATCTATTATCAATATGGCGTCGGTGGCTGCCACGCTTGGGATCTCCGAACGATTTGCCTACTCCATGACCAAGGGCGCGGTGCTGACGATGACCTACTCGGTCGCAAAGGATTATATCGATGAAAACATCCGGTGTAACGCGATATCTCCCGCCCGAGTGCACACTCCGTTTGTTGACGGGTATCTTGAAGAGAACTATCCGGGCCGTGAGGAGGAAATGTTCGAAACACTTTCCCAAACCCAGCCTATCGGGCGTATGGGCAAGCCGGAAGAGATCGCAGCCCTGGCCCTCTATCTCGGTTCGGATGAATCGGCGTTTATTACCGGCTCCAACTACTCTATCGACGGCGGTTTCACAACACTGAACACGTAATTCAAAGCAAAAGGAGTTTCATGAAGTTAATTCGTTTTGGCCAACCCGGGGCCGAAAAACCCGGCCTGATCCTGGAAGATGGCACACGAATCGATGCCAGCGGGTTTGGCGAGGATTTTAACGAAATCTTTTTTGAAAATGACGGGCTTTCACGACTGTCCGAATGGCTTGTGGAAAACCGGTCAAATGCCCCCCGGATCGGGGACGAGGTTCGGCTGGCACCCCCGGTGGCCAGCCCCGGCAAGATCGTCTGTATCGGGCTGAACTACGAAGATCACGCCAAAGAAGGCGGCATGGAGATCCCGGAGGAGCCGATCCTCTTTTTTAAGGCTACCTCTTCGGTAGTGGGTCCCAATGACGATCTCGTAATCCCCAAAAACAGCCGGAAAACCGACTGGGAAGTGGAGCTGGCGGTCGTAATCGGGAA
>JAWVZC010000121.1:0-11257 GCA_033722415.1 Balneolaceae bacterium
GCGGGTGCCTCCGGGTCCATTCTGAAGGGTACCCCGTGGAGAAGCGGCTACAGGCCATTCGCGCAGCCGCCGTAGGGGGAGGGTGATACCGCCATCCCGGCGTTGTCCCAAAGCGATTTTATCGTGAGTGACGCAGGCAACAAAAAGGGGTGATAATACTGAAGAACGTTATCCCGGTTACCGATCAATTACTTCTGAACAACAGAAAAACGGCATCGTAACTCCCTGCAGTTTTCTTGTTTCGACTGCAACAGGCCGGCAGGTAAAGAACAGTGGCAAACAGCGTGTTACTTAACCTGTAAATACCCACATTTGACTATTGCCCTTTTTCGGCTTCGGGGATATTCTGGAAAGGCAATAACTAACAGATGGCAGGGTACAACGTGGAGATCGGTTCCGTTACTACATTATTATATTCGAATACGAGCTGCTTGAGCGCTTTTTTTTCCACCAACCCATTCGCCCCGGCCTTTGCCCGCAAAAAACTCCGACTTGGTGTCTGCGTCTAATAGTTCGAGCCGGGTACCAGGTGAACCCTCGGTCCAATGTCCCCCAAGGATTGTCAATTTGCGCGGGGTATCCCCCCCCGTGACTCCGTTTCAGCTGGAAAACCCGGGGTAGCGGGTCAATGACAGTAGGGAAGTTCGGTAGTTATTCGATCACCACATGGTCATGCAGGAACGTTTTCGATATGGCATCGGGTACCCGGTGAGAACTGCATTGCAATGCGGTGCATCTGCTGATCTTTCCCCGTAGAATAACAGCAACCGTTAATTAAAATTATCGTTATTTATGCGCTTGGTTTTATGGTTCTTCAGTTTACTAACATTCTGTTTCACTATTACTCCTTCATTTCTTCTGCACGCCCAGTCCGGAAAGATCACCAACCAGCTGGACGACATGAATGTACTTGAGCGGGAGCTTGGAAACACCGGCCTGGCTGCCGGCGAACAGGCCGGGATGAGCCCGAAAATCGAAAACGGGGTGATGATGCAGTCTCCGGGATATAATTACGACGGTCAGTTTCTCAGCTTCGAGAGCGCCCAGGACTGGTTCAACGGGGAGAACCCGGTGCCCGAATACAACATCTCTCCGACCTTCCGGTACTTCAGGATTGGAGATGTCAATGGTGACGGCAGAGATGATATTTTCCAGAGTGCATTTGCATGGGACCGAAGCGGCCAGCAGGGAAAAATTAAAAAAACCTACCTGTTTTTTTGGGGTTCGATGGAACAACAGCCGAACCAAATCTTAACGCATCTGTTTTTACGGCCTGTCGGAGACCTTAACGGTGACGGATTTGATGATGCCGCTGCCCGATCTGACGGCACACTCTATCTAGGCAGTGAACAGGGCCTGCAGGTTGAATCCGGTGCCAATCTGCTGACTCACCAAGTTGATTTCTTTCAACCATTTTTTGACATGGACGGGGATGGGATCGATGACCTGGTGACGTTCAACCATTTTACGAGTACCGTTACCGTGCAATGGGGGAATACAAATCCCGCTGACATAACGCAAACCACTTTTTCGCTGCCGAAACAGTCCAACACTCACATGCGGCCCGGTGACGTTAACGGGGTCGGTACTAACGAGCTGGTAGTACTGCAGGGCTACCCCGAGGGCAATGATCCCGGGCAG
This sequence comes from Balneolaceae bacterium, assembly GCA_033722415.1. Classification (GTDB taxonomy): domain Bacteria; phylum Bacteroidota; class Rhodothermia; order Balneolales; family Balneolaceae; genus JAMQKA01. Next base: position 1,642 of record JAWVZC010000121.1, read on the forward strand.
TTTTACCTGTTCGAATTTGACGGCACCCGCAGCATCAATCAGTTGCAGGCGATCGATTACCCGGAACTAATTCAATTCGGTGACGCCTATAACCAGCGCCTAGACCTGATCGATATTAACGGTGACGGGAATCTGGAGATTTTCACCCATGAACACCTTCACCGGAATCCAAGCCCAACCAACTATGTCGTCACCATCGATGATGCCACGGGTTTATACGAAAACAATACCCGGGAATTCTATACCGGCCCGATTGTAGCCATCGGCGATATCGACGACGACGGCCGGCACGACTTTTTTAACTGGGACCGTGACAACGACATGGTCTATTTTTCGTTCGGGAAACAGAATCTTTCGGATGGGCTCACCTACGATGATAACAGCGCGTTCCTGGAGGGATATACCCATTTTATCAATCTGACATCCTCGGATCACAGCGACGGGGGATTCGGCGATTTCAACGGTGACGGTATTGACGATTTCTTTACCGGCATCGAGAAATGGGGCCGCCCCGACGAGAGAGACATGGGTCGGTTCTACGTGGCCGGTACCACCAATCGAAACTTTACCAGTCAGACGGTTACCTATCCCTTGACCGGGGTGTTTGACCGCATACTCGCCACCTTTAACATCGGAGACATCAACGGTGACGGGACAGATGACATCGCCTGGTCAAAATTTGAACGGGGACAGGTATGGATTTTTTACAGCGGAGATACCATATCCGATACCCCGGACCTGATCCTTGATGGTGCTGCCGAAGGCATGTGGCTGACCTATGCAGTGGCAGCGGGTGATTACAACAACGACGGTCACCGGGACGTGGCAGCCACCTATTTCGGGAACTACCAGGGGGGAACCGGGGGCATCCAGGTTTACTACGGAGGCGAAAATATGGATGGCCGGGCGGATCACGTCATCACGCTGGCCGATATCTACCCGGATGAAGGCATCAATTTGGGCATGTACTGGATCATAACCCCGGGAGATATCAACAATGACGGCGCGGACGATCTGGCATTCAGCAACCCGTTTTCCTGGAATGGAAACGGGTACGAAAATGAGGTTCACATCCTGTACGGGGGCAGTTCCTTCTCCGCAACGCCCGACGTCACCATCGACTACAAAAGTGAGTTCGGAACCGGTCTCATCCGGGCCGGGCACCGCATGAACGGACTCGGCGATGTCAACGGCGACGGGATCGAGGATTTTATGGTGGGGCTTGCCTGGGCACCAAACGAGTTTGAAAACAGTTCCGGACAGGCGTGGATCTATTTCGGAAGAGACGGATCGCATGACTTTGCCGCCCCCGATCTCAGGCTCGGGTTTGGGGCCGAAGGGGGCAGAGATCAGAACCGATTCGGCGGCGGGATGGCCGGTGGAGGCGATTTCAACGGTGACGGCTTCAATGATGCCGCTGTGCAGACCTGGAGCAGTGCCGAAGAGGCCAATGTGCGAATCTATTATGGCGGAAAGGAGATGGACGGCGATCCGGATGCCCGAATGACCATACCGAAGGAAGCGATGAATCCCGGATCAGCGCCGGGAAAAATTAATCAGCTAGCGGGCAGCATATCGTTTGTTTCGGATCACACCGGGGACGGCAGGGACGAGCTGCTGGTAACTTCGGGATTTTCCAACCAAAACAGCAATGCCGTACTTTACGCCGGCAGTAAAAAACGGTGGATAGACCGTCCGCAGGTTGTATTTGAAGCGCCCAATCCGTTTCACGACCTGGGGGGTGGATATCATGCCGCCGCGGGTAATTTTGCCGGCAATGGCTCGACCCAGTTCGTGCTGACCCAGCTTGGTGGTGACCTCGATGGGAATTTAGTGGGCCAGGTGCACCGGTTTAGCCTGCCTGAACTCCTGGGGCTGAAAATGATCGAGGATGTTGCTGCCGACCAGGGCGGATGGGTTCGCGTGTCAATAGACGGCCTGCTGGTGGATGCACAGACCAATAACGACCGTATTTTTGATTTGTGAACATGGTCGGTATGGCGACAGCTGGAGGACGAAACCTGGACCCACGCAGCCACGGTTCCCTACTACCGGGAAGCGGCAACATCAGTGGAAGTGCACGTACCTACCACCAAGGCCAGCGGCACCGAGACGGATGATACGGATACCTACCGGTTCCGCGTTACCGCTGAAAATACCGACGCAGAATCCTTTACCGAGACCGCTCCGATGCAGGGTTTTGCACTGGACAACCTGGCGCCTCCCAAAGTGAAAGGCACCACCGGTGAACTTAATGAGGATAACATCGTGGTGCTGCAGTGGGATCCTGCCAACGCTCATGATCTTCAGGAATACCTGGTGGTTGAAGAACAGGCGGGTGAACCCCTCCTGGATGATCCGCTGGTTACCTCCGAAGAGAGTATGGCCGAATTTACATTCCCGGGCGACAGGGACCATCTCAGGATTCTTGTCTACGCGAGAGACATCCACAATAATCTGAGCGCCAAGGGAGAAATTCTGCAATTGTCATCGGATGGGGAGGTACTGAATATTGATGTTACGACCACCCGGGCGGTAGATCCCGGTACCAGCACCGTTGTTGAGGATGAGAATACCGGGGCCAGCGTACAAATTCCGCAAGGGGCGCTTGCCGAAAAGACCCGCATTGAGATGGGAACCTATGACACGGTACCGGGCGGTGCCGATGCTTCGGGACCGGTCATACACCTGGGGCCCTCGGGAACCGTATTTGAAGAACCGGTTGAGATCCGGGTGCCCTACGACCCGATGATGCTGCCGGAGGGGATCAGCCGCGAAGAGGACCTGGTATTACTCCGTTTTGAGGAAACCGACCGCCGGTGGGTGGAACTGGAAACAACAGTGGATACCGATCAGAAGCTTCTGATCGGGAAAACCGACCATTTTTCCGGGTTTGCGGCCGGTATCCTGCGAGCCAGCGGCACCCCGCCTGAAACGTTCAGTGCCTCTGCCAGCGTCCTGTTCGGCGACGCCTCCAAATCTCAGGACTACCGCCTGGTGGCCCTGCCCGGCGCGGGCAGCACGCCGCTCGATGAAATTGCGGGGGGCAATCATGAAGTGGACTGGCAGGCGTGGTGGGACGATGGATCGGATTCCGATTACCTGGTTGAATATAACGGCAGCGACACCTTTACGCTCTCTCCCGGTAACGGATTCTGGCTGACCGGCACGGAACCCCTGGAATATCGCGAATCGGTGACCTCGGTACAGCTGAATGAGCTGAGCCAGGCAACCATCCCCCTTCACGAAGGCTGGAATATCATCTCCAACCCGCTGGATATTGACGTGGAGTGGGCGCGGATCGAACAAGTCAACGGCGGCGAACTGCAGCCGGCATGGGGTTTTGACGGGGCCTTCAGCCAGGCCACGGTACTGGCTTCGGCCGCCTCGGGGCAGGCGTTCTATTTTCTGAATGACCAAGGCCTGGAGGAACTCAGGATTCCCTACGTCGAATCCGGTGCGGCGGAAAAAGCGAAGCCGGTCTCGTCCGGCACCCGGCTGCGGCTTGTTCTCTCGGTGGAAGACCGACCCGCCTCCGTAACCACACTGGTGCTTGCCGATAACGAGGAAGCCGGGAAGCAGTCCGACGTGGTGGCCCCGCCGCCGGTGTTTGAGCAGGCCTCACTTCGGTTTGTCGCCGGGGATAACGCCAACCGAACAAGTCGACAATCCCGTCTCAGTACCATTTTCCGCGATCGCGCTCTTGCTTCGCAGGGAATCCGCTATGCCATGACACTTGCGGCAGAAGAAGGTGCCACGGTGCAGGTGCGGGCCGAGGGACTGGAGAACATGGATGCTACTCACGTAGTTCTGCTGAACCCGAATACCGGCCGGCGGTACGATCTGTCGGGCGGAAAGCCGGCCGAACTGACCGGGACCGGTTCGGCCACCGAGCTGGTACTGGCCGTCGGGAATGCCGACTACATCGACGCCCAGCAGCAGGGGATGCTGCCGGAGCAGATCAGCGTGGATCAAAACTACCCGAACCCGTTCAACCCGGCCACGACCCTGCGGTTCGCCCTGCCGGCCCAGAGCCAGGTAAGCGTGCAGGTCTACGACGTGCTGGGCCGCCGGGTAGCCACGCTGGTTGACTGGATTCGCGAGGCAGGTATCCACACGGTTCGGTTCGATGCTCAGAACCAGGCCAGCGGGCTCTACTTTGCAGTGTTCCAGATCGGCGACCGGCGGATTATCCAGAAGATGACGTTGATCAAGTAGTCGTGGGTCATGAGTCGTTAGTGGTGGGTTATGGGTACTGGGATGGCAGGTGATTACAAATGTTAACACTGAACATGTGATACTATGAAGATTCAGGCAATAATGATGGCAATAGCAATACTGGGGCTGCTGGCCGGCTGCAGTAGTCCGTCCGATTCGGGCGGAGATGACGGGAATGGCGGTTCGGATCCCTCTGATCCCACCGAAGATACGACCCCGCCCGGGGCACCCGGCGGGCTGGAGGGCAGTTCCGGCGACCGCGTGGTGGAGCTGAGCTGGGATGCCGCCGGCGAGGAGGACCTGGAAGGGTATAACCTGTACCGGGCGGAGAGCAGCTTTACGGACGTTTCGGGGCTGGACCCGGTCAACGAGGCCCTTCTCACGCAAACTTCGTTTACCGACGAGGACCTGCAAAACGGCACTACTTACTACTACCGACTGACGGCCGTTGATGAGGCCGGCAACCAGAGCGATCCTTCGGACCAGGTGGAGGTGACCCCGTTCGCCGATCCGGCCGTAGAAGGGATTGTGATCGCCCAAATTATAGACCAAAATACGCAATACGTAATACGCAATAAGAATTCAATTTCCCCTGAAATAAAACGAGGGATTTTCCTCCTGCTTTAACCGGTCGCGCTCAATCTTCTGCTGATAAAGTCGCTCCACATCCCTGAGGGTATCCACATCTTTCGGGCTCAGATCCCACCGGATCGCCTTGAACCGCGGCAGACGAAGCGTGTAGTTGGCCTTGGTGCGCTTGTTCACCTGGATGTCGTCGAACTCCAGCTCCACCACAATTTCGGGGATCAGCCCCAGGGTGGGGCCATATTTTTCAACGGTTAAGTCTTTGATCCGCTCATTCAGGCGCTTCATCTCCTCGTCGGTATAACCACCGTACGCCTTGCCGATCGGGATGAACTCCTCTTCATAACGCTCATCTTCGGCCACCCGCACGCCAAGGGTGAAATCAGAGTAATAGCCCCCTCGCTTGCCGCTGCCGGCGTGGGCGTACATCAGCACGGTATCCAGTGTACCACCGGGTTTTTTGACCTTGAGCCACGATTTGCGTCGCTGCCCGTATTCGTAGGTACTGTCCTTCTTTTTAAGCATAAGCCCCTCATTACCGTGGGCCAGTGCCCGTTCGAACAGTTCATCCACGTGTTCGTGATCGTCGACTTCAAACTGGTTGGTGATCGGCAGCCCGTGCTCGTCGGCCAGTTCCGAAAGGTAAGCCCGACGCTCCAGCAGCGTGGCATCGAAAATGGGTCTATCCTCGAGGTACAGCAGGTCGTAGGTGATAAAAAGCACAGGGTATTGTTCCATCACCTTTTTCCCGGGCTTTTTGCGGCCCATCCGTTTCTGCAGGAGCTGGAAGGGCAGAATTTCATCGTCTTTAAACACGCAGATCTCCCCGTCCAGCACCAGGTCCGGCAGACTGCGGCTGGCAAAGAACTGCACGATCTCGGGGAAGGAGTGCGTGATATCATTGAGATCGCGGGAATACAGCTCAACCTGTTGACCGCTGATGTGCGCCTGCGAACGCATGCCGTCAAACTTTTCCTCGGCGATGTAGCCATCCAGGCTGTCAACGGCCCGGCTTTCGATCGGGGAGGCCAGCATGAAGGAGAGCGGGTGAAACAGTTTGAAACGGGCTTCATCCAGGTTGTCGTTACGGCTCAGCACGGCCGTGCGCCCAATGCTCCCGGTAATCATGTGGGCGTATCGCACATCCTCCAGGTTTTTCTCAAAAGCTTCCGCAATGGCGGAGGTGATGCTCCTGGTTTCAAACCCGATCCGCAGTGACCCCTGGCTCATAATGCGGATGTAGTATTTGATCTCAACGGGCGTCATTTTTCGCCAGGTCGTGCGCAGGATCTGCTGCTTGTCGGCACGGGAGGAGGCCCGGTACAGCTGTTCGTAGCTCTCCTTCACATCCGATAGCGAAAGGTTGCCGGGCTCTCGTTTCTGCCGGGCGACTTCAAGATTTCGCATCAGTTTTTCGATCGCCTCCGAGGAGCTGCCCAGGGCGGTACGGCACGGCTTAAAAACCTTGTCATAATCTATTTCGCAGAACGCCGCCGCGCAGGTGGAATAAGTGCGGCTGCCCACGGAAGTCCGCTTACCGGAGACGGAAGTGAACGCCCCTTCGCCCAAAAACCGGGCCGCCAGATTCAAATCCTCACTCTTTTCAATGGATCGGAAATATTCGGCACAGATCGCGATCTTGGAGTTGGTGCTGCGGGTTTCCGCTATCTGCTTGGCGGTTTGGACCAGTTTTTGAAATGAGTTGCACATTATGGTCATTCATTTTTTTGAACGCAGATGACGCAGATTAAGCAGGTAATCACAGAGTAAATCTTCGGTAAACTGTTGAATTCGTGTCATCTGTGTTCGGTACTTAATCATCCGTTTCAGCTTCAAGATCAAGAAACCTGGAGTCAATATTGTGTTTATTCAGGTAGTGCTCTACGACGCTGGCATTTGGGGTGTGGATGATCAGGACCTGGCGGGGATCCAGTGTTTTGCAGAGATTGATCAGCTCAAAAAAGTCGAGGTGATCGGAAAGCGGGATCAGCCGGTCGACCGTAAGCTGCGTGCGGGTAGATTCCCGGGCGGCCCAGCCGGAACAGTAGGCGATCTGTTTCTTCCGCACATTTGAGGCAAAGCCGTTGTTGAACGCGGAGGTCGTCGTGATTAAAATGTTACCTTCACAGGTTTCCCGATCGTAGCTTTCATACTGTCCCAGTTCGATACCCGCCTCCTCGTAAACCGGGCAGAGTTTGTATCCCGCCCCGTGAATCTGAACCGGGTGCTCCAGTGGCGCGAGCATATGCATAACTTCCTGCGCCTTGCCGAGGTTGTAGGCCAGGAACACCGGCGTGTAGCCCTCCTCAAGCGTATCAGCGGCAAAGGATCGCACGTCCTCTGCCAGCTTGTCAATCGGATCCCACCGGTACACCGGCAGGCTGAACGTGGCCTCGGTTATGAAATAATCCACCTTTTCCGGCAGTTCAAATCCCTCCGTGGCGGGAGAGGGCGGGGTGCGGTAGTCGCCGGTATAGAGCACGTTGCCGCGATTACTCTCCACGTAGGTCATGGCCGAACCGAGAATATGTCCTGCCGGGTAAAATGTGACCCGGGCGTCTTCGGTTTCCACCGGTTGCCCGAAATCGAGCGTGGTCGCTTCTCCGCTGTACCCGCGCTTTTTCATCAACTTGCAGGTATTCGGGGTGCAGTAGACCGATTCACTTCGGTTTCTGGGCATGTGATCGGCATGGGCGTGCGAGATAAAGATGTGATCGGCATCCGGTGTGCTGAAATCGAACCCGATATTCAGCTCCGGAAGCAAAATCCCGTGGTACCCGGCTTTTGTTATCTGCATACGTGTTGGGATTACCAGGTTACAACTGTCATAAAGGCTTGTGCGTATTAACTACGTGCAACGATTAACACGTAAAGAACACAGAGATATTATGCGATTACCATACCTTACTTATTACTCCTTACAGCGCAAGTATTTTCAGGTACGCCAGCAGTACAATAACCACGCCCGCTGACATCATGGTGGCACCCATTATGCGGGAAAAGGTGATCACGGCGGCCGGATTTTCCAGGATTACATGTCTCAGTTTATTCCAGCGCACGAGCTGTGCACCCGCCACATACACCATCAACAAACTCCAAACAGAGAAGAGAAGTTCAGTCCAGGAAAATGGGAAAAACGAAAGAAACAGGCACGGAAGCGTAAAGAGGAGCCAGTACCTGAGAATATTCCGAAGCAGTGACGGTGGTTGCTCGTCACCGGTCTGCGTGGTGAGGTAGGTGGCCATTTTCCGGGGTTTCGCCACCAGCCAGAACCCGGCGGAGGTGATTATGAGCCCGAACACCGGGTAGTAAATCGTGAACCACTTTATGGAAAACGCTTCGAGATTCATTCTTCTGTGGGTATCTCTTTTACGGGGAGATCCTCTTCCTCCTCCTTTGGGAACAGTATGGATGCCACAATCGAAACAGTGAGTGTCGCTGCCACGAATCCCAGGGCCCAGGGAGTGGGGATGTGGTAGAATTCGGCGATCAGCATTTTAATGCCTACGAACACGAGGATCAGGGAGAGCCCGTAATGTAGGTAGTGAAACAGGCGCATGATACCGGCCAGGGCAAAGTAGAGCGCCCGCAGGCCCAGGATAGCAAAAGCATTGGAGCTGTATACCACGAATTCATCGGTGGTAATGGCCAGGATGGCGGGAATGGAATCGAGTGCAAACACCAGGTCCGTTGTCTCAATCACAACCAGTACGATGAACATCGGGGTGGCCACTCTTCGTCCCATCTTTTTGACGAAAAAATTGGACCCGTAATAGGTTTTTACCGTCGGGATAAACCGGCGGACAAGCAGCAGTACCGGGTTCTTTTCGGGGTGGACTTCCTTGTCTTTCTCAAGCGCCAGCTTAATACCGGTGAACACCAGGAAACCACCGAATACGTAGATGATCCAGTGAAACCGTTCCAGCAGGGCCACCCCGGTGAAGATAAACAGCAGCCGCATGACGAGGGCCCCGAAAATGCCCCAGAACAGTACCTTGTGCTGGTATTCAGGGGGAACCTGGAAGTAGGTGAAAACCAGCAGAAATACGAAGATGTTGTCTACACTCAATGACTTTTCGATCAGGTAGCCGGTGTAGTAGTCGAGGGCGGTCCCGGACCCCATATAATGGTACACACCCACACCGAAGATCAGCGCCATGGCGATCCATACACCGGTCCAGATCAGGGCTTCCCTGATGCTCTCCTTGTGATCTTTCCCGTGAAATACGAACAGGTCGATCAACAGCATCGCCACGATGAACGTGTTGAATATGATCCACAGTGTCAGGCTATGTTCCACGGGTTACATCCTTGATCAGTTCAGTTAAAAAAAATAAACACCAAAGGTAGGGATAAAACAGAGAAGTGAAAAGGCAAAAGGAATGGGAAAATCGGTTGTCGGATCACCGCGGCCCGCCGGTATGATGCACCAGAATTTGGTCAGAATCGGACACGATCGGTTTGCCCCCTTCATCCCGGCCAGGCGACGCTGAGGCAGCAGCTGTAGCGTTACTCGACCACCACCCCTTCTTCTTCCTGTTTCAGATCGTCGGGCACGCACTCCCTGATTTCATTCGCAAACGCCTCGATAATATTGGTTTTCAGGAATTCACGGCTGTAGGCCAGGCGGACCTTTCGGCGCGGGGCCGGCTCATCAAAATATCGCAGGTAGGCTTTGGCACACTGCTCGTCGATCTGGTTAATCGCCAGGTAGGGCATGAGGGTCATCCCGAAATCCTGTTCCACAAGCTGTTTCAGTGTCTCCAGGTTTCCGCTTTCAAACTCGATAGTCATATCCCTGGACGCCTCGCGA
>JAWVZC010000122.1:0-11252 GCA_033722415.1 Balneolaceae bacterium
GGAGGTTGAAGGCAACATATACAGCCGCTACTCCAATCCCAATACCGATGAATTTATTAGCAAGATGTGTGAGATGGAGGGGGCGGAGAGCGGGATTTCGACGGCTTCCGGTATGTCGGCGGTGTTTTCCACCCTCGCTTCTCTGCTCGACCAGGGAGATCACCTGCTGGCCTGCCGCTCGCTGTTTGGATCAAGTCATCAGATTCTGAACACGATTTTTCCCCGATGGGGCATTTCGCACTCCTATGCCGACATTGACAAGCCGGAACACTGGGAAAGTCTTATCCGGGAGAATACTCGCGTGTTATTCCTCGAAACCCCCTCCAATCCCGGGCTCGACCTGATCGATCTGGAGTGGGCCTGCCGCCTGGCGGAGGAGCATAACCTGGTTACCGTTGTTGACAACTGCTTTGCCACCCCCTACCTACAGCGGCCCATGGAGTACGGGGCCGATATTGTGGTCCACTCAGCCACAAAGTTTATCGACGGCCAGGGGCGTGCCATCGGGGGCGTGATTGTGGGGAAATCCCGATATATCGATGAAATGCAGAGTTTTACCCGCCATACGGGTCCGGCTCTTTCCCCGTTCAACGCGTGGCTGTTTTCCAAAAGCCTGGAGACACTGCCCGCACGCATGGACCGCCACTGCTCCAATGCCCTGGAACTGGCGCGGTACCTGGAAGATCACAGCAAGGTGGAGTGGGTGAAATACCCGTTTTTACCAAGCCATCCCCAGTATGAACTGGCTAAAAAACAGATGCGCGCGGGGGGCGGCGTGGTGGCATTTCATATCAAGGGGGGTTATGAACAGGCCAAAACGTTCCTGGATAACCTGCAGATGCTGTCGCTCTCAGCCAACCTGGGCGACACGCGTACCATCGCCACCCACCCGGCCTCTACCACGCACTCAAAGCTGACAGAAGAGGAACGGGCGGCGGTAAACATCACAAACGGTCTAATTCGAATTGCGGTGGGGCTAGAGGAGATCGAGGATATCATCGCGGATGTAGATCAGGCCCTGTAGCTCGGTTTCCGAACCATCAAACAGCAGGCAGCGTGATTCTGTTGCAGAACACCGGGGGACAAAAAAAAGCAGCGCGAGCTGTGTTCCCGCGCTGCCGTAAAAGAGTTTTGGCATGCTGTAAATTCAACCGGTCTACATACCCTACCAGTCCTCGATCATCGATTCGTCCTTCTCTTTTTCGGCCCAATCGTCGGCATCCGGGAGCGGATCGGTAGTTTCGTTAATCAGGTGGTCCATCCACTCTTCGGAGAGCTTGTCATTGAGTTCAATATAGTGTTCCCACTCCATGGGGAGTTCGTCATCGGGATAGATCGCCTCCACCGGGCATTCCGGTACACAAGCATCACAGTCGATGCATTCAAACGGATCGATAACCAAAAAGTTGGGGCCTTCCCGGAACGCATCTACCGGGCATACGGCCGCACAGTTGGTATATTTACAGTTTATGCAGGGTTCTGCTACAATGTAAGCCATGCTTCAGAAGTAGTTATCGGTTCAAAAAGTTTGTGCTATACCTACCTGTATCATTCCGGACCGGAATATCAGGGATCTGGGGAAATCGTTCAACAGTAATCTGTCAAATTGATGGGTAAATCTAATCTTCTTTTGGCGCATTGTCCAGTGTTAACGCTTCGTCGACCACATCATTCCCAACAATGTTTGCCGTGAGCATATACGCCTTGAGCCGCTTGTTCGCCCTGAAGTGATCGATCACTTCGGAATCGATCAATGCGTACCATTTATCCCTGCGGGTTGCAAAGTCGGGATAGTGCCTGGCCATCGGGCCGCGCAACTGCTGCATGAACTCCAGGAACTCCCCGTACTCCGGGCCGAACTCCCGCTCAAAGCGCTGTCGCAGCCGTACCGCCAGTGCCGGTGCGGCACCACTGGTGGAGATAGAAAGGGTCAGCGGTCCCCGCCGCACGATCGATCCGAAGGCAAAATTGGCGTGTGGCAGATCGTCCATTACATTGACCAGGATATCCCGTTCCACGGCCTCACGGTACACCCGTTCGTTCTGGTCGCCGTCATATTCTGCGACGATGGCCATGAAAGCCCCCTCAAGGTCTCCGTTGCGATATTCCCGGTTCAGCCATTCGAACCGGTGCTGTTCAGCCAAGACCTTCAACCTTTCGGTAAGATGCGGGCTGATTACCGTCAGTTTGGCGTTGCGTTCCAGCAGCTGCTCCACCTTTCCCTCCGCCTCCTCATCGCCGCCTATGAGCACAGTTTTGCGCTCATCCAGGCGCCTGAGGTAGATAGGAAACATTTCCATGTTTACGACCCGGTTTTACGTGATTCGAGATTTTGTGTCGGCAGATGTATCCCGCACTCCGTCTTGTCGGTGCCGTTCCAGCGTCCTGCGCGTTCCTCTGTATCGTCGTTCCCGACGGGCCGGGTACAGGGAATACACCCGATGCTCGGGTATCCTTCATCATGCAGTGGATTATAGGGCAACCCGCGGGAATGAATATACTCCCACACCTCATCCCCGCTCCACCTGGCCAGCGGATTTATTTTGACAACCCGGTTCTCCGGATCCCATTCGACCACCCGCGTTTTTTTGCGGGTTTCGGACTGGCTGCGGCGAACCCCCGTGACCCACGCTTTCTTGTCGGAAAGGTAGTTGCGAAGGGGGCGCACCTTGCGAAGATAGCAGCAGCGGTTGGGATTGTGTTTCCACATTTCGTCGCCATAGCGCTCTGCCTGCTCTTTCACGCTGAACTCCGGGCTTACTCTCGTGATTGCAATATCATAGCGTTCCTCGAGCGTATCCCGCAGTTCGTAAGTTTCTTCGAAGAACAGCTGGGTATCAAGGTAAAAAATCGGTATATCCAGACTGTTGCGGTGCAAACGATCGATCAGGTAGACACCTGAAGGGCCAAATCCCGTACCCAGCACCATCTCCGATCCAAAGGTTTGGTATCCCCATGCAAGCACCCGGTCGGGACTGGCCTCTTCAAACTGCTGATTGAGGTTATCCAGCAGTGGTTGTGTCAGATTTTGCTGAACAAATGTGATCGGTTTTGTAATGCTCTGCATATTTTTTTGTTGGTTATCCTGCAAAATTTGTCAGAACATGTTCGGGATAGGGTGTCGCCGGTTTCGACAGTTCCGGTTCAAACCAGTTCAGGTTTCGCTGTTCGGATGCGAGTTCGCCGACAACAATGGTAGCGGGCGGCTCCATGTGGGTTACTTTTTGCGCAATATCTGCCAGTGTTCCCCTGACCATTTGCTGTGAACGGTATGAGGCCTCCTGTACCACGGCAACCGGAGTATCCGCCCCGCGCCCCAACCCAATGAGCGTTTCGGCAATTTTCGGAAGGTTGCGCAATCCCATCAGGATAACCAGCGTATCGGCTTGGGCCAGGGGTCCCCGGTTTTCGAAAACATTACTTATGCTAATCGTATGGCCGGTAACCACCGTAAAAGAGCGTGCGACCTTGCGATGGGTCACGGGAATGCCGGCATACGCCGGGGCAGCCAGCGCGGAACTGATGCCCGGCACCACCACGTACGAAATACCTTCCGCCTTCAGTGCCAGGCACTCCTCGCCCCCACGCCCGAATACGAAGGGGTCTCCCCCTTTGAGGCGCGCTACATCTTTACCCTCCCGCGCCTTGGTTACCAAAATATGGTTGATCTGTTCCTGTGATACCGAGGGCTTGCCCGGGCGCTTGCCGACGTAAATGTGTTCGGAATGCTCGGACGTAACGGAGAGCAGCTCCGGATTGGCCAGGCGATCATACACGATCACATCGGCCGCCCGCAAGATATTGGCCCCCTTTACGGTTATCAGGTCCGGATCGCCGGGTCCGGCACCCACCAGGTACACGGTTCCGTACGATTGGTACTGTTGATTGTGAGAATCCATAAGTTGTTGATCCAATTAAGCAGGTATAGTTTCCGTTTCTTCCAGTCCGACCCGGTTCCAAAAATCGCTGAAGCGCTCGCTGGGAGCACGATGTTCCTTGAAATATTTCAGCAATGGTCGTACTTCATCCACCAGGTTCTCCCTGGCTACCAGGTCTTTATATTTCGTATTGAGTCGTGTTCCGGATGGATCCCCCCCGATAAAAATGGTGTATTTATCGAGTGAACGGCCCACAAACCCAATATCGGCCACATATGGACGGGAACAGCCGTTGGGACACCCCGTCATTCGTACGGAAAGCTTCTCGTCTTGCAGTCTGAGTTCATGCAGCACCCTGTCAAGATCCCGGATGACCTCCGGCAGTGCACGTTCCGACTCGGTTATCGCCAGCCCGCAGGTTGGCAGTGCGGGGCAGGCCATGGAATATTTGATAACATTCGATATTTCATCATCCAGCAATACCCCGTGCTGGTGAAGCAGTTCGGTAATAGCCTGTTTGTCCTGTTCATCGATATCGGTGAGCAGGACATTATGATTCGGTGTAAGTCGGACGCCGGGTCGATACTGCTCTGCCACGTTTCGAAGAGCCGTTTTAAGCTGCAGGTCCCCTTCATCTTTTATTCGCCCGTTCTCAACTGAAACTCCGAGAAACCAGTTGCCGTCCGACTGCTGTTTCCACCCGAGGTAGAGGTCAAGATCGAATTCGGGGAGCTCGCGGTAGGGCTCCAGTTCAAATCCGATGCGATCGACCAGTTCCCGTTCAAATTTTTCCAGGCCCCAGTCGTGGATCAGGTACTTCATGCGGGCCTGCTTGCGATTTTTGCGATTTCCGTGGTCACGCTGTATCCCGATGATTCCCTTGATCACCTCGAGTATCTTATCGGTGGGGGCATAGCCGAGCTCGTCGCCGAGGCGGGGAAACGTCTCCGGCTTGCGGTGATGCATGCCCATGCCGCCGCCGACCACCACGTTGAACCCTTCAATCCGGTTGTCATCATCAAAAAGGGCCACCAGCCCGATATCCTGGGTGTACAGGTCGACGCTGTTGTCGCGGGGCAGGGCGATCCCGATTTTGAATTTCCGGGGCAGGTAACTGTGCCCGTAAAGGGGCTCATTGTCGGTAACTTCCTCCTTGCCCGAGTATACCTTGTCACCGTTCAGCCACACTTCGTGATAGGCCTTACTGGCCGGAAGCAGTATGTCTGAAAGCTCATCGGCAAATGCCTGAACCCGGGCCTGCCGGCCGTCGATATCCGGGGCCGGGGTGGCCATTACGTTTCGGACGATGTCACCACAGGCACCGAGTGTAGTGATGAGAGCACTGTTTATCTCCTGCAGTGTTTTCTTGAGCTCCTGTTTGATAACACCGTGTAGCTGAAATGCCTGTCGGGTGGTTACCCGAAGCGTACCGTCGGCATATTCATCGGCAATTTCATCGATGGCGAGGTACTGCTCGGCGGTCATCTTGCCCCCCGGCAGCCGTCCCCGGATCATAAAAATGTAATGGCGGTCGCGTCCTTCCCGGAGATCGCGGTCATCCTGCTGGTAGGTGCCGTGAAACTTCAGCACCTGGATTGCCTTCTTGCCGAAGTGGGAAGAATCGTTTCCCACTTCTTCGGCAAGAGGCGCCCGCAGGTAATCGCTGTTCTCCTTTATGACCTCGATTTTACTTTTCGTGTTCTTTCTTCGTGAACCCATAAAGGTGTTGGATTTTTGCGTGTTGCAATTGGTATTTATCGTTCAATGGGTGCGTCAATAAGGTTGCCCCATTCGGTCCACGATCCGTCATAGTTCTTCACATTCGGGTACTCGAGCAGTTCATTGAGTACGAACCAGGAATGGGCCGACCGTTCCCCAATTCGGCAATATGCCACGACGTCCTTCTCCGGGGTAATACCCTCGTTTTCGTAGATCTGCCTGAGCTCTTCCTTGCTCTTGAACGTACCATCATCATTCACCGCTTTTGACCACGGGATATTGGAGGCACCCGGAATGTGACCGGCCCGCTGTGAGAGCTCATTGAGTCCCGGAGGTGCCAGGATCTTGCCCTTGAATTCATCGGGGGAGCGCACGTCCACCAGCCCAAAGTTATCGGCATGCAGTTTCTCCTTGATGTCATCCCGGAACGCGCGATACTCTTTTCTGACGCCGGGAATGGTGTAATCGGCTTCTGCGTACTCCGGTACTTCGGTGGTCAGCTCACGATCTTCCGCCTCCCATTTCTTGCGGCCGCCGTCGAGAATGCGAACATCCTCGTGGCTGTAATATTTCAGCAGCCAGTAGGCCCAGGCCGCAAACCAGTTGTTATTGTCACCATACAACACGATGGTGGTGTCGTTATCGATTCCCGATTTTTCCAACAGGGTCTCGAAATCTTCCTTTGAAGCGATAGTTCTGCGAAGCTGATCCTGCAGTTCCTCTTTCCAGTTCCAGCCTACGGCTCCGGGAATATGGCCCGATTCGTAGGCTTCGGTGTCGACATCTACTTCCACAAACCGGACTCCTTCATCCTTGAGATGATCCTCGGCCCAGTCTGTCGTAACTAGTACTTTTTTGTTGGTTATGACGTTTGATGGCATGGTATTTACGCTTTGTGTTATTGGTTTATTGATTGTTGTGCGTTTCACAAAGCCGTTTCCCGGCGCATTTCGGCAGGCATATGATCAAACAAAAAAGCCCACCACCTGCGCCAGGTAGTGGGCTTCAAATTCAGTTTCTATGAACTTATTCAAGCATATTACATCCACTACCTTTTGCGGTATTCATGCAACAACAGATACACATACAGCAGACGCACGCCTGTGCTGCGGTGGAAAGGTTGCGGATGTAATGTTGAGTAATCATGCAGTAAGTCTGTTCCGTTTGCAACTGAAGCCTTAGGATAATAACCGCTGCAATTTAAATCAATGATAAATTCATTTTTTTAAAAAACGGCAATCCGGAACACGTTCTCAGCTACAGGCAATCAATTAGATTAACATTGAACTTTTTTCATATTTATGTCGTTATCCCATTGCACAAGGCGAAAAATTATGGAATAAACCATTTTTTTCTTACTATTAACAATCTACTGACATAGGAAAAAGTGTCAGAAACTATGCTTATTCGACTATTGAAAACAACAGCCAAAAAACAGTCCACTTCCCCTTTGACACGTAAAAATTGTGCGTGTTGTTGCTGTTGTTGTAGCTAGTTGCCGGTCTTCCCATAACGTCATTTCCCTTATTTGCCGGTAACGAGAGCCTGACCGCAGATTACATTCTGTATATCGTCACTACTCTGCCGGGAACCAAATTAAAACCACACTGAGAATATGAACGCACTTAAACTGATCACACAAACGGATTCCAGCCTCGCCCAGCGAAGCGACCGCCTGAGTTCATTTATCGGCGAAACCCCGCTGTTTCCCATTACCAATATCAACCCGAACCCCGATGTCACAATTTTTGCGAAACTCGAGTGGCAGCAGTTTGGCAGCAGTGTAAAAGCGCGGCCGGCGTATCGCATTGTGCGTGATGCTATTCGGCGGGGCGATCTCACCGAGGGGAAACACCTGCTGGATGCAAGCAGTGGCAACACCGGTATCGCCTATGCCCATATTGGAGCCGCACTTGGTATCCCGGTTACACTGTGCCTGCCTGAAAATGCTTCCGAGGAGCGCAAACAGATACTTCGCTCGCTGGGAGTCAACATCAGATTCACCTCGCGCACCGGCAGTACGGACGAGGCCCAGGAGATCGCCCGGCAGCTTTACGAGGAACATCCCGAGAAATATTACTATGCCGACCAGTACAGCAATCCAAGCAACTGGCAGTCGCACTACTACACAACCGCTTCCGAAATACTGGAACAGTCCGGTTATGAGATTACGCACTTCGTGGCGGGCCTCGGCACCACCGGCACATTTACGGGAACGGGCAAGCGCTTGAAGGAGTACAACAAAGATATCAAGCTGATTGCACTGCAGCCCGAACTGGCGATGCACGGTCTTGAGGGGTGGAAACATCTGGAAACCGCGCATATTCCCGGTATATACGACGATTCGGTACCCGACGAAATCCGGTCCGTTTCCACCCAGGAAGCCCACGAAATAGTAAAGCTGGCGGCACAGAAAGAGGGCCTGTTAATCAGTCCGTCGTCTGCCGCCAACCTGGCGGCTTCGCTCAAGCTCGCCAGAGAACTGGAGGAAGGTGTGATCGTGACGATATTCCCCGATGACGGCAGCAAGTATGGCGAGGTGATCAACCAGCTTTTCTAACCGAGAAATGGTAAGGATATGAACGTAGTTATCGAAAAAAAACCATTGGAAAAAATGATCGCTCACGCCGAGGAGTATTACCCCAACGAGTGTTGCGGATTTTTCTTCGGCACCGACGGTGAAGTCCGTAAGATCTCGCTGTCTCGCCAGGTCACTAATGCCAGGGAGGGCGATCAACGGCGACGTTTCCAGATCGATCCGGAGGACTACCGAAAGGCAGAAAAATTTGCGGTCGAACAGAACCTGGACCTGCTGGGTGTATACCATTCGCATCCCGATCATCCGGCCGTTCCTTCCGAACACGACCGCAGGGTGGCCATGCCCTATTTCTCCTATATAATTATCTCGGTCAAGGGAGGAAAAGCAGAAGAAACGCGATCCTGGCAGTTAAATGAGGAGCGGCAATTTGACGAGGAACCGTTTGAACTAATTGAAACCAGAGAACAACAGGAATCTTAAATTTTGCAAATACACTATGGCTACGATTATCATTCCGACACCATTGCGAAAATTCACCGATCAAAACCGCAATTTTACCACCGAAAGTGATACGCTATCCGGGGCTATTCAGCAATTTGTAGCGGAATACCCCGATGTTAAAGAGAACCTGCTTGATGAAAACGGCAATGTGCGCTCTTTCATCAAGGTTTACATTGGTGACAACGAGGTGGATCCCAATGAGAACGGATCGCTTGAACTGGATGAAGATACCGAAGTCAGCATTGTTCCGGCAATCGCCGGTGGTTGTTGAACGGGAATCTGCTGAGTCCGGTACACTGTCCGGCAGAACGCTAACACCAAAGTAATAACCATTATCAGAACTCATTACGATACCGCGTAAGCAATACTCAAACACCTTAGTGATTATGAAAAACTGGGACCAGATAGAATTTTCTAGTGAAGAACTGGGGCATTACAGTCGCCATCTCTCGATCCCTGAATTCGGGATGGAGGGCCAGAAAAAGCTGAAGGCGGCCAGCGTACTGGCCGTGGGCACGGGCGGCCTCGGCGCGCCCATGCTGCAATACCTGGCAGCGGCGGGGGTCGGCACAATCGGCCTGGTCGACTTTGATGTTGTCGAGGCCAGCAACCTCCATCGCCAGGTGCTGTTCGGAACATCGGATGTGGGACGCCCGAAAGTGGAGGTGGCCAGGGAACGTCTCCGGGATATTAATCCCCACATTACGATCAATGTCCATGAAACACGGCTGACCAGCGATAATGCCCTCGAAATAATCGAAAAATATGATATCGTGGCCGACGGAACCGATAACTTTCCCACCCGGTACCTGATCAATGACGCCTGTGTGATGGTCGACAAGCCGAATGTGCACGGTTCGATCTTCCAGTTTGAAGGCCAGGTATCGGTATTCAACTATGTGGACCAGGAGGGTAACCGCGGCCCCAATTACCGGGATCTCTTTCCCGAACCGCCCCCTCCCGGATTGGTCCCCAGTTGTGCGGAAGCCGGAGTGCTGGGCGTACTTCCCGGGATAATCGGCTGTATACAGGCTAGTGAAGTAATCAAGCTGATTACCGGAATCGGCGAACCGCTTTCAGGGAAACTGTTCCTGTTTGATGCACTCAGCTTCAGCACCCGCACCGTAAAAGTGACGAAAAACGAGGATAATCCCCTGACAGGCGACGATCCTGAAATTACGGAACTGATCGATTATGAGGAGTTTTGCGGGCTGCCCTCTGTCAACGGCGAACAAGAGGAGAGTGAACAGGACGATCCCGAGGTACCGGAAGTTTCCGTCAGGGAGTACAAGTCGTGGCTTGACCAGGGAGAAGATGTTCAGCTTATCGACGTGCGGAAACCGTACGAGGCGGAAATTGCGGAAATCGGCGGAGAACTGATCCCCCTTGATGAAATTCTTGACAAGGCAGACAAAATAGATCGTAACAAAAAGGTGGTTGTACACTGCCGCAGCGGCCAGCGCAGCTCAGACGCCATTAAGAAACTGAAAGAGAAGTACGGGTTTAATAACCTCTACAACCTCAAAGGCGGCATTTTGGCCTGGTCCGAAGAGATCGACGAGAGTGTACCGCAGTATTAGCCCCCTGCAGGTTTCGACGACACGCATTGCGCGGGTATCGCACACACATGACCATCTACTCACGGGATGTCAGCAGGGTTAACGCCGCTGAGTTTATGCAGTAGCGCAGCCCTGTCGGCTCCGGCCCGTCGGGAAAAACGTGACCGAGGTGTGCGTCGCAAACATTGCAGAGCACTTCGATCCTGTGCATGCCGTGGCTCAGATCTTCCCTGTACCTGATCACATTATCGGCAACCGGCTCGGTAAAACTGGGCCATCCGGAGCTGGATTCGAATTTACCCGATGAGTCGAACAGTTCCGTGCCACAGCAAACACAGGCATACAGTCCGGGCTGATGTGACTCGCAGTACTGCCCTGAAAACGGCCTTTCCGTGCCTCTTTGCCGGGTTATACGGTACTGTTCTTCTGTCAGCTCACGGCGCCATTCCTCATCCGTTTTTTCGACTCTCTTCGGTGGTTCGGGATTACCCTTTGCGGCATACCTGTTTACCTGTTTCCAGTCAATCATAATCTTTCCATTTTAAACAGAAAAGGCCAGACACCAGGTCTGGCCTTTCGTTGTATTGAGTCGGGACGACTGGATTTGAACCAGCGACCCCTTCGTCCCGAACGAAGTGCGCTACCGGACTGCGCTACGTCCCGATCAATCAAAGTTACATTGTGCAAATGTATGTGCGACGCACATCCACAGCGCGTCGCACACCGAAAACAAAGTTAACTAATTTTGGTTATTAAATCAGCAGTTCTTGCCGAGTATCCCGCCTCGTTGTCATACCAGCCGAGAATTTTGACGAGGTTGCCTTCCACTTTGGTAAACCCGGTATCATAGATACAGCTGTGCGGATTCCCGAGAATATCGGTTGATACCAGTTCCTCTTCCGAATACTGCAATATGCCTTTCATCGGTCCCTCTGCAGCTTCCCGGAAGGCATCGTGTATAGCGTCCACGCTTACCTCTTTCTCCAGCACGGCCGTAAGATCAGTCAGCGACCCGTCCGGTACCGGAACACGTACAGCACTTCCGTCCAGCTTGCC
>JAWVZC010000123.1:0-10980 GCA_033722415.1 Balneolaceae bacterium
TGTGAGCCTGATTTTGAACATCACCCCCGATCACCTGGATCGTTACCAGGGCAGTATTGAAAAATATGCGGCGGCCAAATTTCGGATTACCGAAAACCAGCAGGCTGACGACTGGTTTATCTATCACTATGATGACCCGATTGTCAGCCGGCATGCCAAAAAACTCGCATCGAGGCGGAATGCCCCCGGGATACTGGCATTTTCGCACTCCTCGGAAGTGCCGAGCGGGGCATTTGTGCGAAATGACAAGATCATTTTCAAATTCAACAACAAGGAAGAAGTGCTTATGCCGACATCCGAGCTTGGTTTAAGTGGTACACACAACCTGAACAACGGGCTGGCGACTGCACTCGCAGCACGGGTTTCGGAAATCAAGAACGATATTATTCGTGAAAGCCTGCGGACTTTCGAGGGGGTTGAGCATCGCCTAGAACTGGTCCGTACCGTTGAGGGCGTCAAATATATCAACGACAGCAAAGCCACCAATATCAACGCGGTGTGGTACGCCCTCGACAGTTACGAGGTGCCAATGGCCCTTATTTTGGGCGGCCGGGACAAGGGCAACGATTACACCGAACTGATCGAACAGGTTCGCCGTAAAGTGCACACCATCATTGCGATCGGGGAAGCCCGGTCCAAAATTGAGAAACAGCTCGGCTCCGTGGTACCTCACTTTGAAACGGCGGATACCCTCACCGAGGCGGTAAAAAAAGCACGTGACAACACCAGACGAGGCGAAATTGTATTGTTGAGTCCCGCCTGCGCATCCTTCGATATGTTCGAAAATTACGAACACCGGGGAA
This sequence comes from Balneolaceae bacterium, assembly GCA_033722415.1. Lineage (GTDB taxonomy): Bacteria > Bacteroidota > Rhodothermia > Balneolales > Balneolaceae > JAMQKA01. Next base: position 804 of record JAWVZC010000123.1, read on the forward strand.
ACGTCTTTAAGCGGGCCGTGCATGACCTGTAACAACTGTTAACCGAAAACCCAGAAAGTGCAACAAGTTGATCTACACGACACCAAATAACAGTATAAAATCGGTTCTTGGGCGGAGCAGCCCCGAGGAGATCGACAGCGGCAAGCAGGCCAGCGACCGGCCGCTGCTCGTTTCCGTCATCATGCTGATGGTCTTCGGGGTACTGGCGGTATACTCTTCAATCGCCTATTTCGCCGAGAGTAACGGCACCACCGCCGGCACCCTGGTGGCGGGCCATACCGTAAAACTGGGAATCGCGTTCCTGGTGATGCTGATCGTGTCAAAAATCAACTATCACAATATTGCCAAACTGAGTCATCTCGGCATGATCACAAGCTGGCTGCTGCTGATCGCCACCATGTTTTTCGGAACGGAACTGTTCGGGGCCCGCCGCTGGATCTATATCGGGGGCTACTCGTTCCAGCCGGCATCCTTCGCCTCCGTGGCCCTGTTGATCCACGTGGCCGTTCTGCTGGATGAAAAGCAGGAGTACATAAAAGATTTCAAACGGTCCTTCATGCCGATCATGTTCTGGGTGCTGATCACCTGCGGCCTGATCGGCATAGAGGATTTCAGCTCGGCGTTTATCCTGCTGTGCATGTGCCTGCTCATGATGTTCGTCGGCCGGATAAGCATGATGCAGTTAGGCGCGCTGGTTGTCATCGGACTGCTGGGGGCAGCCGTACTGATCATGGAGTCTCCGGAGCGGCAGAGCCGAATCGAGGGATATATACAGCAGATTACCGATATCAACAGCGAAGAATTTAACGTGGAAGACGGGTACCAGGCCCAACAGGCACAAATTGCCATTGCCCAGGGTAATATTTTCGGGGTAGGCATCGGCAAGAGTACGCAGCGCGATTTCCTGCCGGCGCCCTACAACGATTTTATCTTTGCCATTATCGCCGAGGAGTACGGCATGGTGGGGTCCGGCCTGATGCTGCTGCTCTTTACGATCATCCTGCTCCGCGGCATCGCCGTGATCGCAAAAAATGCCTCGGACACGCTCGGCACATTCCTGGCGGTAGGCTGTACCCTGAATATTGCACTGTTCGGATTTATCAATGCCGGTGTAGCCTGCGGATTGCTCCCGGTAACAGGCCTGCCGATGCCGTTCGTAAGCTACGGGGGATCAAGCATGCTGTTCGCCGGGCTTATGGTGGGTATCCTGATGAATATTTCAAAGCATAACCGGAAGAACAGGAAGTTGTTTTATGCATAGCGCTGCAACCGACATATCATCGACGGGCAGGCCGTCCTCTGCCGCTGTGAGTTCACCTCGCGTACTCATAGCGGCCGGAGGCACGGGCGGGCACGTGTACCCTGCGATCGCCATCGCCGATGCACTGCAGGAGGAGTGCCCGGATACCGAAATCCTGTTCGCCGGCACAAAAGATCACATGGAATGGCATGCCGTACCCGACGCGGGATATGACATCCGAAGTATCTGGATCAGCGGTTTTCACCGGAGGCTTACGCTCAAAAACCTGCTGTTTCCCGCAAAATTATCGGTCAGTTTGGTTCAGAGCTACAGCCTGGTTGGAACTTTCAATCCCGATATCGTGGTATCCTGCGGCGGGTATGTCGCGGGGCCGGTGGGCTGGGTGGCAGCACGGCGCGGTGTACCCCTGGTGGTACAGGAACAAAACAGCTACCCGGGAGTTACGAACCGGATACTAGGCCGCAGTGCAGAAATGATATTTACCGCATTTGAGGATGCCAACCGGTATTTCCCCACGGGAAAGACAGTTGTTACCGGAAATCCCACGCGTAAAGCACTCACCACTGTGGATAACGAAGAGGCGTATAGGGCGTTTGAATTTACCCCGCACCAGCAGACGCTGCTCGTACTCGGGGGCAGCGGTGGTGCACGTTCGATCAACGAGGCGATGATCGCCAATATTCAGCATCTGCATGACGAGCTGCAGCTGCAGGTAATCTGGCAGTGCGGTCCGAGCTATTATGACAAGTATCGCAACGAGGCCGAGCAGATGGAACTGCCCAACCTTCGCTTGCAGAGCTACATCCGGAATATGGACCAGGCATACGCCGCCGCCGACCTGGTGGTAAGCCGGGCCGGTGCCCTCTCCTGTTCCGAACTGGCGCTAACCGGCACCCCCAGCATCCTGGTGCCCTCACCCAATGTGGCGGGCGACCATCAAACCAGGAATGCCCGCTCCATGGCGGATACGGGAGCGGCCATATTGGTGAAAGACAGCAATCTGAAGCATTCGATCGTTGAAACCGTTGAGCAGGTTCTGGGTAACCCTGACCAGCTGGAAACGATGCGGCGGGCGGCTCGAGCCCTTGCCAAACCGGATGCAGCCAACATGATTGCAACCGAAATTTTGAAAATTACGGAATCGAAACATACTGAATAGAACCGGTAGTACCCCGGGTGGGCGTATTGCTCTCAAATAGCAGAGTGCCACCTGGAATGAAACCGAGACAACCACATTATGAGCAACGGAAAAAACATACAGACGCAGCCGATATTCGGCCGCACCCGCCAAATACACATGGTGGGCATTGGCGGCATCGGCATGAGCGGCATGGCTGAAATACTGCTGCAGAAAGGATACAAGGTCACCGGTTCGGATGCCAGCATGAGCGAAACCGTGGAACGGCTGCGGCAGCTTGGAGCCGAAGTGCACATCGGTCACAACGAGGCAAATATCGAGGGGGCCGACGTGGTCGTATACACCAGCGCTGTAAAGGCGAATGAAAATATTGAAACCCGGGCGGCCCTGGAGAAGGGCATCCCCGTCATCAAACGGGCGGAAATGCTGGCCGAACTGATGCGTATGAAATACGGGGTCGGTGTGGCCGGTACGCATGGAAAAACGACCACTACGACCATGATCGGTCACGTGGTGCAGGACGGAAGCTTCGATCCCACCATTATTGTGGGAGGCAAGGTGCACAGTTTTGACAAGACCAACGCCGTGGTGGGTTCCGGGGATGTAATTATCGTGGAGGCCGACGAATTTGACCGAACGTTCCTGCGGTTGCGGCCATCGCTGGCTGTCATTACCAATATCGAGGCGGAGCATCTCGATATTTATGACAGCCTGGAGGATGTAAAGAATGCATTTGTCGAATTTGCAAACGAGGTCCCGTTCTACGGGGCGGTAATTGTCTGCCTGGACGATCCCAATGTACGGAGTATTATTCCCCGGATAGAGCGCCGGACCCTCTCCTACGGGCTAACACCCCAGGCGGAGATCCGGGCGGTCGACATGGAGATGGATCAGTTCTGTTCGGCTTTTACCGTACTGCATGAAGGGGACGAAATCGGCAGGATCAGGCTGGCAGCACCGGGCGAACACAATGTCAAAAATGCCCTCGCCGCGGTGGCCGCAGGCCTCGAGCTTGATATCGATTTTACCCTGATTAGGTCAGGCCTGGAACGTTTTGAAGGCGTATTTCGCCGCTTTCAACTCAAGACCGACACCGATGGTGTTATGGTGATTGACGATTACGCTCATCATCCCACCGAGGTACAGGCCACCCTGAATGCCGCGCGCAAGGGCTGGAAAAAGCGGAGGATCGTAGCCGTATTTCAGCCGCACCTCTATTCCCGTACCCAGGAACTTTACAAGGAGTTTGGCTCATCCTTTTTCGATGCGGAAGTCTGTGTAATCACCGATGTGTATCCCTCCCGGGAGAAACCAATTCCGGGGGTAAGCGGCCAGCTTATTTCGGATGCCGCCCGGGAATACGGACACCGGAAAGTGCATTACGTTGAAGACAAGAACGAACTGCCCGCCAAGTTGAAGGATATCGTGCAGTCCGGGGATATCGTGATTACAATGGGTGCGGGAGACATCTACAAATATGGAGAGCAATTTGTAGATGCCCTGGAAGCCGGACTGGAAAACTTAAACTAACGCTGGAACAGCAATTGCGGGACATCATAACAATTGAAACAGAATGACGGACCGAAACAAACATACCACTGGCACCGGCAAGTCCATCACCTGGATTGGGGCAGTGCTGTTTCTGCTCGGCCTGGCCGTACTGGCCGGTTTCTACTGGAATCGAACCGTTACCATCCGCGAGGTACAATATGCCGGAAACCGGTTTGTATCCCAGGAGGAGCTCAGCAGCCAGGTTACCGTTCCCACCGGTGTTTCGCCGGACAGCGTGGATTTCATGACCATAATCAACCGACTGGAAGAGATGCCTTATGTGAAACAGGCCGCCGTTGAGGTGGAACCGAGCGGTAACCTTACGATTCAGATCACGGAACGGGAACCGGTGGCCCTGCTGGCTGACGGTGAACGGAAAGTGTATGTTGATCGGGATGGCCTCCGCATGCCCCTTCGCCTGGGAAAACCGGTAGACGTGCCTATTCTGTACGGGTTTAAAACCGAACCGCTGAGCGATACGCTGAAATCCGAGGCATGGACACAGGTCCGTGATTTTCTGACGGAGATACAGAAACAACCGTTTACCAACAGTACAATCAGTGAGATCGCCTGGACTCCCGGCGAGGGAATTGTCGCCCTGGTTTATGATAACGGGGTCAAGCTGGTGTTCGGGCGGGATGATTTTGCGACCAAACTCCGAAACTGGAAAGCTTTTTATGCCGAAGTTATACGCGAGAAAGGTATTGAGAAGATGAAAACCGTTGACCTGAGATTTGAGGGACAGATAGTTACCCGTGAAGGTTGACGGCAGCACCGTACCCTGGGGCCAGGGATCGATACGATCGCACCCGCAGACGTGGAGAATTAGCCACTGGTTGCCGTGTTATTCCGGGAGGACGCCGGGCCCGGCCCGTGTACCCGGAGCACAACAACAGATATTCACAATAAACAGCATGCGAGTTAAACCGCTAACATAATGGATATGGAAGAACAAGACAGAATCGTCGTCGGCCTGGATATCGGAACCACCAAAGTATGCGCCATAGTAGCCTCTATCGACCCGCAGGATCGCATTCACATCCTGGGGGTGGGCAAGTCGCCCAGCGACGGCCTGAATCGCGGTGTGGTCGTCAATATTGACAAGACGGTGAATGCCATCAAGAATGCCATAGAACAGGCCCAGCTCTCTTCGGGTATCGAGGTAAACTCCGTCAATGTGGGCATTGCGGGCGACCATATACGCAGTATGCGCAGCAAGGGCGTCATCACCATCAACAACAAGGATAACGAAATTACGGTCAACGACGTGGAGCGTCTGCTGGAAGATTGCCAGCGCATCATGCTGCCAACCGACCAGCAGATTATCCACGTGATCCCCCAGGAGTTTGTGGTTGACGGGCAGGACGGTATCAGCGACCCGGTTGGCATGAGCGGCATGCGAATGGAGGCGGAAGTCCACATCATCACGGGGCTGGTATCGGCCGCCAAGAATATCTACCGCTGCGTGGAACGCGCCGGTTACGAAGTGGCCGATATTATCCTGGAACCACTCGCCTCATCCTACTCCGTGCTGGACGAAGAGGAGAAGGAAGCGGGCGTAGTTCTGGTGGATATCGGGGGCGGCACAACCGATGTGGCCATTTTTCAGGATAACACCATCCGTCATACCGCAGTCATCGCCATAGCGGGCAAAAAAGTGACCGATGACATCCGCGTGGGCCTCAGCGTTCTCGACGACCAGGCAGAAAAGCTGAAACGTGAACATGGCGAGGCGTTCGTGGATATGATCCAGGAAGAGGAATCGATTACCGTTCCCGGCATCGCGGGCCGGCCGCCCAAGGAGATTACCAAAAGCATCCTGGCCAAAATCATCCAGGCGCGTATGGAGGAGATCCTGGAAATCGTGGCCATCGAAGTAAAACGAAGCGGGTACGCCGATTCCCTGAGTGCCGGAGTGGTGCTTACGGGCGGTGGCTCTCTGATCAAGAATGTATGTCCGCTGGCCACCGAGGTACTGGGCATGGACGCCAAGATTGGGAAACCGCTGGGACTCAGCGGCGGCCTTATCGAGGAGGTCAACAACCCGATCTACGCCACCGGAGTGGGACTGGTTATGCACGCCATCAAGACCGGCAGCGGGGCGATGAATCAGGCGATTATTCCCTCATCCACCAAGGGGTCCAGTGTGGAAAAGGTGATGAACCGAATTGCCGAACGGATGAAGAGCTGGTTTAAAGAGTTGTAGGCAATACGAACCCGGAAATACGGGCCCGGTAAACGGAATTTACAGTAAACGCTACATGACCAATACTCAGAATTTTAACATATCATCGATCTCATCGAACAATGAGATATCAGCATGGAAGAACCATTCCGTGAACATATCACGCTTCGGCTTAGTCGAAAAAAGAGCACCAATAAAAACAGCAATCACAGAATCAGCAGAGAAATATAAAGCAATCTAAAAAGGAGTAACTTATGTCTAATTTAAATACGCGCTTTAGTTATGACGAGGATAGTCAGGACTCAGCGAAGATCAAAGTGATCGGTGTTGGAGGCGGCGGGGGTAATGCCGTCAACAACATGATCAACAAGGGTCTTAACAGTGTCGAATATATAGCCCTTAACACCGATGCCCAGGCACTCAAAAACAGCCTGGCCGACATCACCATCCAGGTGGGTTCAAACCTTACGGGCGGACTCGGAGCAGGTGCCCGGCCGGAGATCGGACGGGAAGCTGTGGAGGAGAATCGCCACGAAATTGATGATGCCATCGAGGGGGCCGACATGATCTTTGTGACGGCAGGCATGGGCGGGGGTACCGGAACCGGCGGCGCGCCGGTGGTTTCGGGTATCGCCAAGCGAAAAGGGATTTTGACTGTGGCTATCGTAACCACGCCCTTCGAATGCGAAGGACCCAAACGGATGCGATACGCCACCGAGGGTATCGGGGAACTGAAGAAGAACTGCGATACCGTCATTGTCATACCCAATGAACAGCTGCTGGAAATTGCCGATGACAACACCACACTGATGGAGGCATTCGACAAAGCCAACGAGGTGCTTTACAACGCCACCCGCGGTATCTCGGACCTGATCCTGATGCCGGGACTCATCAACCTCGACTTTGCCGACGTCCGCACAACCATGCTTGACGGGGGAGCCGCCATCATGGGATCTGCGGCAGCCACCGGCGAAGATCGGGCCGAAATTGCCGCGCGCGAGGCGATCAACTCGCCCCTGCTCGACGGGGTAAGTATCCGGGGGGCACGCAACGTGCTGGTTAACATTTCGGCGGGATCGAACCTGGGCATGAAAGAGACCACCACCTCCACCAGCATAATCCAGCAGGAAGCCGGCGAGGACGCTGAAATCATTCTCGGTACCGTACTAGACGATGAGATGGAGGACGAACTGAGAATTACTGTCATAGCCACCGGTTTTGATCTCAATGAGGACGGCAAAACCGAGTCGGCTTCTCAGCCCAAATCGGAAACAAAGGAAACGGCAAACCGGCTCGAGAAATCGAAACAGCAAGCCATGAGCGGGCGAAGCGGATATTCACCCACCGGCGAACCGTTTTACAAGGGGGAATCGAATCTGAAAAAGCTCGATTCACCCGCCATTTCCAGGCATGGGGTCAACTACAGCTCCGAAAGCAGGAAACAGGAGGAATCCGACGAGGACGACCAACAGCAGCAACGAAAAAAAGAGGGCGATACTCTCCTGAACAACCGACGCGAGCGTATCGACAAAAGCGATACCGATCAGCCCGCTTTCCTGCGCAAAATCATGGATTGAATGCGATCCCTGTCAACAGGTGACAGCGGGTGATCGCTTTTTAGATTGCTGAATTTCCTGTAAAGGAAAGGCTGGTTACGACCAGCCTGTCTGGCCCGAGATCGCTCGGACCGACAACACTCATAACTACTATAGATTGCTAAATCGAAAAGGAGTCCTTTGAACGGGACTCCTTTTTTATGCTCCGTAACATCCATTCTTATCCAAATGACCAGTATACCGGGCATGGCAGACACATTCCCGGACAAACGATCATCGCTGCAAAAGTGGTGCTGAACTCAGGCGGCAGCTCGGCTGGGTATCCGAAGTTTGAAACTGGTTTTCAGGGAGGTATCCACGTTAAAATCCCCGTTTAGCTGGCGGGTCAGCAGCAGAATCAGCTTCATACCAAGCGTCTTCTGCCTGGACGGATCGAAATCGTCCGGGAGCCCGACCCCGTTGTCTCGTACGGTTACGGTAATGTGGGAATCATCCTCATCAATCCTGACCAGAATAGACCCGGCTTCCATATCCTGAAAGGCATGCATGTAGGAATTTACCAGCAGTTCATTGATAATCATGGCAAGCGGTACAGCCCGTTCAATATCCATAACCACTTCCTCTGATTCGATGGTTACATCGATCGTCCGGTTATTAGTCTTGTAGGACTGGCTCAGGCGGTTCGATAACTTCGTACAAAACTGCTTGATATTGACCCGATCGATTGCTTCGGTCTGGTACATGGTTTCGTATACAACCGTCAGGGAGCGGAGCCGGGCGTGCGAGTTCTTGAGTATCTTTTCGACCGAATCCAGTTCTCCTGTTTTCAGCTGCAGCTCCAGCAGGGCCAGCACCATTGTGAGATTATCCTTGACGCGCTGGTTCACCTGCTGCAGCAGGGAATCGCGCTCTTCGACAGCCCTCTTCAGCGACTCTTCGCTCTCCTTGAGCTGTTTCGTCTTTTCAGACACCTTCTCACTCAACTGTCTGTTCCAGGTACCCACAAGATAGATCCCTCCCATACCAGCTGCCACAACCAGCCCGATCGAGATCCAGGTGATTATCTGGAATGAACTGGTTACAGTAAAAAAATTGCCCTCCATATCAGCCGGGTAGGCAGACAGTTCCTGTTCGATACCGGCGGAACCGAGTATATTGGCCCCAAGTATAAATAGGGTCAACACCGCTACCACGCTGGCAATTGAAGCGTAAAGCCAGTTCAGAGTCACCTGCTTTTTCGGGGGGTTGAAGTACCGCTCTTTTACCCGCTCAATAGTAGGTGTAAACAGGTACAGCAGGGGTCCAACCAGCAGTATTGACTGCAGGAAACTGCCGGTCCACCAGGCCTTCCAGATTATAATGGTTGTTGCAACGGTCACGTTATGATAGAGACTCCAAACGAATGAACCAAGAGAACTGGCCAGCGCAGCTATAAAGGCCACACTCACAAAATACGCTAACCGCTTCAGGTTATCGGGCCGGGGGCTCACGGGCAGGCTGTAGTAACAAAGTGCAATTATTGCCAGGCCCAGGATAAAAGCCAAACCGAACAGTAGCGCCCAGTGTACCGGCATCTGGGACGAGTAGGCAATGAGGAAAGCAGACAGAAACACCGGAATGAATCCCCATTCAAAACCGATCCAGAACAGTATCAGCGTTCCCAGAAATAGCGGTGGATACATGACAAAAAAAGTGTACAGACTCTGCTGGCCGGTTTCTCCCAGCAGTGCATCCGAGGGCGACAGTACCACGACGGACCCCACACTCACCGCTATGACGAGGATCCAGAACCCAATCAGAATCAGCACCCGCTTGCTCGTCAGAGCATATTCCTGCAACAAGAAGTCGAGCGGTATCGGATTCCACTCCTGCTTACGGCTAATCTGCTCTATAGCCTCTTCCCTTTTGTCTCCCATCAGCACAAATATTAGTCAATGGATGTTGTAACCCGATCAAAATTAAAATTTTTTAATATGTTTAAAAAACTATTTTTTTGCTGCGGCATTTTTTTGCCGAACGGCCCCATTATTCTATGCGATATTCACATACACTGGTGCTGCGAAATGCTCATTCTTACTGTGAACATATCGGCTTCCGATTTTTCGTACCCGCAAAAATGTCTTTTCGGCTTCCGGGCAGGCGAATTCAACCCGTTACATTCCTGCGGGATCTAACCACGCACTCTCTTAAGCATAGCTACATCATCCCGCTCGCTTTTCACTCAAGAATTATGTTAGATTTCCTGTAATGTTGTGATATACAATGAGTTATCTTGATTTATATTCGACCAGGGTATAACGAAATGCCGCAGACTGCGATATTGCCTCGATAGCTGCGTCGAAGATGGAAATCACCCGCTCAATGTATAACCATACGTTTCGCTTGCGATGACCAATTCGCCCTGGTGACGTACCATTTTCGCAGCTTGATATACACTGAGATGGCGACTTCAGTCCTCAAATCAATGTAACGTACGCGGTACCAAA
>JAWVZC010000124.1:0-10908 GCA_033722415.1 Balneolaceae bacterium
ATTTAAACTTGTTGAACAAAATTCTCTCTTCTATCAAGCATAAAGGAACTTAGAAGTATCCATACTAGTGAAAGCAAGAATCCTAATAGTGTAATTAGAATCAATATCAATAAACCACTTGTAGTATCCTCCAATGGCACCTGCACCGGCTGCAGGATACTCACCACAGGCGTCTGCTCCTGTACTTTCAGCTTGGCCTGTTCCACCTGCTGGGACAGGGAGTTATAGACATTAAACGCCAGGTCATACTCCGACTGCAGGCGCTGCTCGCGGGTCTGGGCCTTGGCGGTGGCCAGGTTTACGTTGCTGTCGCGGAATTCCGCCAGCCGGTTCTGGGCCTCCTCAAATCGCTGCCGCACCTCTTCCAGCTGCTGCTGAGCCTGTTCCAGGTCCTCCTTTGCCTTCCGGGTGCGGTAGTTGGTCATATACTCCTTGAGCAGGGCGATGCTCGTCTTCCCCACCTGGGCCGCAGCGTTGGGATCCGGCATCTCCACCATCAGGTTGATCACGCCGGTTTCCTCGTTCAGCGACACTGTCACCCGCTCCCGCATGTTGTCGATCACCTCCATCTGGCCCTTGGTTACCGATACCACCGAATCGGTGGCAAAACCCTGCGGCAGCGGTTGGTCTGTCTCCTCTTCACCCTTGATCAGCCCTATGATCTTGCCCGGCAGGCCAACAGTATACGCCATGATATATGAAAATACGGAGGGCGTATACACCTCGTCGAAAAAGGTATAGACAGTGGTTGTAGTGTCAAACTCGGCAAAATGCACGCGTTTGTTAAGAAGCTCCAGCTGAAACGGCAGGCTCTGCACGATCTGCGGGTAGAGCGTGGGAGGGATCATCCCCTGCTGCCCCGCATCCAGGTTGCCTCCGCTCATGCCCAGAAGCCCCCCGTACTGCTGCAGCAGGTTGCTGGCCGTGCTCTGCGAGGACTGCAATTCCGGCATCAGTGTGGCACCGGTCTGGTACTCTTTGGGGCTGAGCAGGGCTACCAGAAGTCCTATAATTACAAACACGCCGGTTACCTTGGCGATGAAGAACCGCTCGTCCCAGATATGTCGGGCCAGCTCCACGAGGTCGATTTCCCGTTCCTCGGTGTCCCGCTCCTCCCATTCCTCCACCGGCACCAGGCGGTACTCCTGCAGCGGAAACTCTTCCGAATGTTTTTTGGGCTTCTTCCCGGGATGAGATGAATTGTCGTTATGTGACTCCTCTTTGCTCAGAGTATAATTGGTTGAAGGTTGAAAGTTACAAGTTCAAGGTTGAAGGTTCAGGCAGTGGCACATTGAAATAGTCCTATTCAACCTGTAAACCTCCGGATATACAGGCCAACAATGATACGGATTTTAATGCAGTGAGAAAAGAATGAAGCACTGCTGAATTTTTACCCCTGATACTTATTGCTAAAGTAACCAAACATCCCTTCAACCTTTAACTTTCAACTTTATAACCTGTAACCTGTCTGTATCACAGCAAAATCATATCAAAATATCCTTGACACCATTGATCACCGCATCCTGCTCCTCCCCCGCCATTCCGGGCCAAATAGGTAAACTCAGAACTTGATCGGCCATTCGTTCCGACACTTGAAGTCTGAAATTTAAATCGGCATAGACCGGCAGCTTGTCCTGCGGAACCGGGTAGTAGACGCCGGTGCTTATTCCCTTTTCCGAAAGTTTTTTGCGGATTTCATCCCGGTCCTGCTCCAGCACGCGGATCGTGTACTGGTGGTAGATGTGGGTGACAGGGGATTGAGGATTATGTATTGGGGATTGGGGATTGGGGATGGATGGGATTTGGAGGCTTTTGATGTCGCTCAATGCCTCGGAATAGCGGCGGGCGATCTCCTGTCGCTGCCTGTTGGCTTCATCCAGGTATTTTAGTTTGATCAGGAGGACCGCGCCCTGGATGGTGTCCAGGCGGGAGTTGTAGCCGAGCATCTCGTTGTGGTACTTCTTTCGGGAGCCGTGGGTCCGCAACATGCGGCATTGCTCGGCGACCTCGTCGTCATCGGTGGTGATCAGTCCGCCGTCGCCGAAGCCGCCCAGGTTCTTGGTCGGGAAGAAGGAGAAGGCCCCGACATGGCCCATCGATCCCGTTTGTTGCCCGCCGTACGTGGCCCCGAACGACTGGGCACAATCCTCGATCACTGCCAGGTCGTACCGCTCGGCGATATCGGTGATCGCGTCCATTTCCGCGGGCAGCCCGAACAGGTGGACCGGCAGGATCGCTTTTGTTTTGTCGGTGATGGCGGGTTCGATGTTGGAAGGGTCCAGGTTGAAGGTTGCAGGTTCAATGTCGACAAAAACAGGTTGGGCGCCGACATTACTGATCGATTCGGCGGTGGCAAAGAAGGAGAAGGGCGTTGTGATCACTTCATCACCCGGTTCAATACCTGCAGCCCGTAGTCCAATCACCAGGGCATCGGTCCCCGAATTCACCCCGATGGCATGTTTTACCCCAAGGTATTCGGCAGCCCTGGTTTCGAACTCTTCCACTTCCGGACCCAGGATAAACTGCCCGTGCTTCATCACCCGCTGTATCGCTTCGTTATACTCCTGCCAGTGGGCTTTGATATCGGGTGTAGGGTCGAACAGGGGGATTGGCATTTTTTTTAGGATTGGGGATAACGGATTATGCAATATTTTGTAAAACAGGAAATAAAAAATGTAAGGATTTAAGAAAAGAACGATCTATTAGATACAAAAATAATGCTGACATAATGATAAATCTGATATTATGAGTATTCCAAATATGAAATTCGAAGACTTAAAAGCATGGAAAGAGGCTCGGATTATGACAAATCAGATTTATGAAATTTGCAACAAGAAACCGCTATCACTAGAATTCTCCTTATCAGATCAATTAAAAAGAGCTTCAACATCGGTCATGGCCAATCTTGCCGAGGGTTTTGAACGAGAACATAAAGCTGAAAAAATACAATTCTGGAATATTGCTAGAGCTTCGGCAGGTGAAGTCCGATCAATTCTATATGTTATTTCCGATAACAATCTAGCAGATTCTAAGAAAATAGAAGTATTATTTAAACAATCTACCAAAGTAAGCAGGCTTTGCAGGGGTCTAATTAAGTCCTATAAAAGTAAGCACTAACTCTTTACTCCCTAATCCCTAATCCGGAATCCTTACTCCCGTTATCTGCCAATTTTACTTTCCCGTCACGTAGTATATAGATGTTGCCTGTTTCGGGGCAGGTAGCCTGATGTTGGTCGTCAAACTCCAGGCGCTGCCCGCTGCGGCTCATCCAGCCGACCTGCCGGGCGGGATTGCCTACGACAAGGGCATAATCGGGCACATCACGGGTGACTACCGCGCCGGCCCCGATAAAGGCATAGCGCCCTACGGTATGGCCGCAGACAATGGTGGCGTTGGCGCCGACGGTGGCCCCTTTACGAACCAGGGTCGTCTCAAACTGGTCGCTCCGGTCGATGCCGCTGCGGGGATTTCTGACGTTGGTAAACACCATCGACGGACCCAGGAACACCTCGTCTTCGCAGATTACCCCTTCATAGACCGACACGTTGTTCTGGATCTTTACGCGGTCGCCGATCTCCACGTTGTCGCCCACAAATACATTCTGTCCCAGCGTGCACTCCTCCCCGATCCGTGCCCCGCCCATCACATGACAAAAATGCCACACCTTTGTTCCGGCTCCGATCACCGCGCCCTCGTCAATACAGGCGGTTTCATGGATGTAGACGTTTTCGTGGACCATACGTTTTAGGTTACGGATTATGGATTATGGATTATGGATTGGAAAAATCGTACCCGAATAACTTAACACTTTCAACTTTGCACTTTCAACCGATCACGGTACATCCGCTCGATGATATCGACCACCATCATCCCTTCTTCGGCGCCGGTGGTGATCTCCGTTTTGCCGTTGAGGGTATCCACCACATTTTCGATCACGTAGTGGTGATTGGCTGCACTGCCGGTAAACGGTCCGTAATCGTTCGGCGGGTTGGTCGGTTCCAGCTCCGGCATCTCGTAGCCCTCGATGTGGCAATAGGTGATCTCATCCATATACTGTCCGCCGATTTTAAGGGATCCCTTTTCACCGATCACGGTCATGCTGCTCTCCATATTTTTATCCCAGCAGGAGGTGGAGTAGTGGAGCGTGCCCTCCCCCCCGTTCCGAAACCGGAAATTCACAATCCCGGTATCCTCGAATTCGATCATCGACCGGTGATTGAAATTCCGAAACCGGGCCGAAATATCGGTCACATCCCCGAACACCCAGTACATGATATCCACAAAGTGGCTGAACTGGGTGAAGAGTGTACCGCCGTCCATGGCCAGCGTGCCGTGCCAGTCATCTTTTTTGTAGTACCGTTCATCCCGGTTCCAGAGGCAGTTGATCTCCACCAGGTAAATCTCCCCCAGCCGACGGTCGTCGATCACCGATTTCAGCCATCTCGAGGGCGGACTGTACCTGTTCTGCTTGACGACGAATACTTTTTTTTTGCTTTTCTCAGACGCCTCTATGACCTCCTCACACTGTTTCCTGCTCAGCGCCATCGGCTTTTCGATAACGGTATGAAAACCGAGATTCAGCGCTTTGACAGCCAGCGGTGCGTGTAACCCGTTGGGCACGCAGATATTGATCACATCGGCGTTTTCCCCCGGGGTATGGTTGTCGAGGTAGTCCTGCAGGCTTTGGTAACATGGCACCTTGACGCCCATCCCGGCCAGTCCTTTTTCCTGGTTCGGGTCTGCATCAATAACGGCTGCCAGTTCCGCTCCCTGGTATTCACTGATAATCTTTGCATGCCGTTTTCCGATGCGACCAATGCCACAGACGACAAAGCTAATGGGGGTACTGCTCATTACATTGATGTAACTAGCTGTTTCAGAATTAACGAGGTAGATATTAACGCAATTCCCGCTGAATCGAAAACGAAGATTAAAAACCGAATTCAGAATTCAGAATTCTGAATTCCGGATTCTGAATTCAGAATAGGTGGGACCATCCTGAAATAGGTCGACAAAAAAACAACTAGTTACGTCATCCCGACCAGTCCCTCCAGATATTCCCCGTAGGCGTTGGAGTAGGTTTCGGCCAGCCGGCTTACATCTTCCGTGCTAATCCATCCTTTTCGCCAGGCGATCTCCTCGAGGCAGGCGATCTTCAGGTCCTGGCGCCGTTCGATGATCTCCACAAACTGCGAGGCCTCCAGCAGCGATTCCGCCGTACCGGTATCGAGCCAGGCAAAGCCGCGTCCCAGCAGCTCCACCTTCAGCTCTTTCTGCTGCAGGTAGCGGTTGTTTACGTCCGTTATCTCCAGTTCCCCGCGCTCGGAGGGAGTGATGGTTTTTGCAATATCAACGACCTCGTTATCGTAAAAGTAGAGCCCGGTCACGGCGTAATTTGATTTGGGATGTTCCGGCTTCTCTTCAATCGAAATAACATTTCGCTGCTCGTCGAATTCCACAACCCCAAACCGGTTGGGATCCTTCACCTGGTACCCGAAGATGGTGGCACCCTGCTCCCGTTCGGCGACCTCCTGCAGCATCCCGGTAAATCCCTGCCCGTAAAAGATATTGTCCCCCAGAATCAAGGCTACATTCTGATCCCCGATAAAATCCTCTCCAATCACAAACGCCTGTGCGAGTCCCTCGGGACGCGGCTGCACGGCATAGCAAATCTGGAGTCCCCACTGCGAGCCGTCACCGAGCAGGGTCCGGAACGCCTGCTGGTCCTGCGGTGTGGTAATCACAAGGATTTCGCGGATTCCCGCCAGCATCAGCACCGAAAGCGGGTAATAGATCATCGGCTTGTCGTAGACGGGCAGCAGCTGCTTGGAGACGCTTTTCGTGATCGGGTAAAGTCTCGTTCCGCTGCCCCCGGCCAGGATTATGCCTTTCATTGCAGGTTGTAAGTTACAGGTTGCAGGTTACAGGTTGGTCAGAGGATCATGCCCGCACCGACCGTTTCGTTGGTGAATTCATCAATAATAATTAGGCTGCCGGTGGTTCGGTTGCGCTTATAGGAGTCGTAAAACAGGGGCTTGGTGGTACGGATCTGGATTCGTCCGATGTCGTTAAGCCCGATCTCCTTGTCGCCCTCCACGCGGTGAAGCGTGTTGATGTTTACCTTGTACTTCACCTCCTTGATGATGCAGCGGGCATCCTTCGTGGTGTGCTTGATGGCATACTTTCCGCCGGGCTGCAGCGGTTTCTTGTTGAGCCAGCAGACCATCAGGTCGATATCCTGTCCCACGGTGGGCTGGTTGTCCGGCTTGGCAATCATGTCGCCCCGGCTGATGTCGATATCCTCCTCCAGCGTCATGGTTATCGACATCGGCTGAAAGACCTCTTCCTCCTCCTGCCTGAAGGTTTCCACGGCCTTGATCTTCGACGTGAAGCCGGAGGGCAGCGCGATAATCTCATCACCCGGCTTGAACACCCCGCCGGCAACCCGACCGGCGTAGCCCCGGTAATCGGGATATTCGGTCGACTGCGGGCGGGTTACCCACTGCACCGGAAACCGGCTGTCTACGTGGTTATAGTCACTGTCTACCTGCACGTTTTCCAGGGTGTGCAGCAGCGTGCTGCCGTTGTACCACGGCATGTTGTCGCCTTTTTCCACAACGTTGTCACCGTAGAGCGCACTGATCGGGATGTAGTTGATATCGGGGACATCCAGCTTCGACGAGAACTCGCTGAACTGCTTCTTGATCTTGTTGAACTGCTCCTGGCTGTAGTCCACCAGGTCCATCTTGTTGACGCAGAGGATAATGTGCTTGATCTGCAGCAGCGAAGCGATGAAGGAGTGCCGGCAGGTCTGCTCGATAACGCCGTTCCGGGCGTCAACCAGTATCACCGCCAGGTTTGCGGTGGAGGCGCCGGTTACCATGTTGCGGGTATACTGCACGTGACCGGGGGTATCGGCAATAATAAACTTGCGATTGGGCGTCGAAAAATAGCGGTAGGCGACATCGATGGTAATCCCCTGTTCCCGTTCGGCGGAGAGCCCGTCGGTCAGCAGTGCAAGGTTGGTATACTCGTCGCCCTTTTTGCGACTGGATTCCTCGATCGCCTCCAGCTGGTCGTCAAAAATCTGTTTGCTGTCGTACAGCAGCCGTCCAATTAACGTGCTCTTGCCGTCGTCAACACTGCCCGCGGTCGTAAACCGCAGCAGATCCATATCGAGATATTGTTGTGCTTCGGTGGTTGTGGTGCTCATAAAAAAAATTGTTGAATTTTTTTGACCGGTGACGGTTGACCGCTGACCGGATTTAAATTAGAGATTTTTTAAATGCCTGTAGTTTTCCAAAAAACTCGGAAGCCAATAACTCAAAATCTTCCAGTCTTTCATCACTCTTATCAAGATAACCTCTGTCAGTTATTATCCGTATACAAGCAATTGTTTCTATATGAGATCTTATTGCATAGGACAAAAATCTAACCTGCTGGCTGTCTGTTTGTCCAGTTGACCCTTCAGCAATATTTAATGCCGTAGATGTAGATGCTCTTTTTATTTGGGAGGAAAGGTTGAATTTCTCCTCCTCAGGTAACAGTTCAGTTATCTCATATATCTTTTTATTGAGTTCCAATGCCAACTTCCAAACTTCCAATTTTTCAAATTTGTAAGTCATAATTTTCCGCAGTTAATTAGAGGTTTACGGTCACCTGTCTCCGGTCACCCGTCATCCTTAATAAGACCTGCGAAAATCAGGATCCTTACAAATTATTTTTGCCACCTACTAAAAATACCCCTCCTTCTTGCGCTCTTCCATGGCGGCTTCGGAGCGCTTGTCGTCGGCGCGGTTGCCGCGTTCGGTGATGCTGGCGGAGGCGACCTCCTCGATGATTTCGGCCAGCGACTCGGCATCCGACTGTACGGCACCGGTACAGGTCATATCCCCTATTGTTCGGAAGCGGACCTTCTTCTGCTCGTACTGCTCCCCGTCCAACAGGGTGATGTAATCGCACTTGGCCAGGTACACCCCGTCGCGCTCCACCACTTCGCGCTCGTGCGCCCGATAGAGCGAGGGGATCTCAATCTCCTCGGCGGCGATATACTGCCAGACATCCATCTCGGTCCAGTTACTGAGCGGAAACACGCGAAAGTGCTCTCCCATGTTTTTACGCCCGTTGAACAGGTTCCAGAGCTCGGGACGCTGGTTTTTGGGATCCCACTGGCCGAACTCGTCGCGGTGCGAGAAAAACCGCTCTTTAGCGCGGGCTTTTTCCTCATCGCGCCGGGCCCCGCCGAACGCCGCATCAAAACCGTGCTCTTCCAGCGCGTGCAGCAGCGTGGGTATCTGCAGCTTGTTCCTGCTGGGATTTGGACCTTTCTCCTCTCGCACCCGGCCCTCGTCGATCATATCCTGCACGTGGGCCACAATCAGTTCGACACCAAGCTCATCCATCAGCTGGTCCCGGAACTCGATGGTTTCCGGGAAATTGTGTCCCGTATCGACATGCAAAAAGGGGAACGGGATCTTCCCGGGCCAGAACGCCTTTTGCGCCAGGCGGGCCATCGTGATACTGTCTTTTCCCCCGGAGAACATCAGGACCGGGTTTTCAAACTGTGCCGCCACCTCCCGGAATACATAAATGGACTCCGCTTCCAGTTGCCTGATATGTGTTAATTTGTATGATATCATATGTCGTTAGCTATTATCCGATATTGACTGCAAAAACAGCCAAAGTTAACAATTACTATATTGAATGACTAGCCGATCGGTGCTGCCCGGCCTACCTCCGTTCTAGGTAATCGAACACCCGCTGCACAGCCTCCTCCACCGTAATATCGGTGGTATCGATATCCAGTTCGGGATTGGCCGGCTCCTCGTAGGGATCGCTGATGCCGGTAAAGTTATCGATCTCCCCGTTACGGGCACGCTCGTACAGTCCCTTGACATCGCGTTCCTCGCATACTTCCAGGGGCGTGGATATATACACTTCCGTAAAATCTTCACACATATCGCGTACAAAATCGCGCGCATCCTGGTAGGGAGAGATAAACGAAGCGACCACAAATACCCCGTGTTTCTGCAGCAGACTGGCCACGAATCCCACTTTTTTTACGTGGTCATCGCGCTCCGCTTTGGAGAAGCCGGTGGTGGGAAACACTTCGCGAACGGCATCCCCGTCCAGGTGCTCAACCTCATACCCCTGCTCCCGCAGGCGGGCATAAACTTTCTCAGAGATGGTGCTCTTCCCCGACCCGGAAAGCCCGGTGAACCAGAGTACCGTCGGTTTTAATTTCTTTTCTGGCATTATGACTTTCGTTTAGTTCTAATAATGGTGTACTGTTTTAGTAAAACGCGAGCGAATTAGCTGTGATACCGTGATGGACCCACACCGTCAATTCCATGTTTGTCGTTGCGATAGCAGGTAACACTCCGAACAGGCGCTAAAGTCCAATGACAAAACCGTCATTTCTCAGATCCGGCTTGTTATATGTGAGCGGTGAGCTGTGCTGCCCCTCTTTGGCCGAATTTCGGTACACGCAGTCGCCCGCAGCCACATCCCACTCCATGGTGGGCCCCATCCGGGGATACAGGTCGGCCTTCCCTTCGGCGACGAGACAAAATTTAATGGAACTGCCCGCGGGGATCGCTTCCCTGACCGTAATACCCTTTTCAGCCAGCTTCTCTTCCAGGTCAGACGAACCGTGGGATCTGCTTCGTACGACCACAAGCGACTGATGTTTATCCGCTTTCTCCGAAGTAATGCGCTTCGGCTGATGGTCGCCCTCCTGTTTGAACGACCCCTCGCCCTTGATTCCGTAGTAGGTCAACGCTTTAGCGGGAACATACACTACACCAAACACCGGCTCGCCGTCTTCAATTAGGGCGATGTTGATCGTAAACTCCCCGTTTTTCTTGATAAACTCCTTGGTGCCGTCCAGCGGGTCTACAATCCAGAATTTATTCCATGCCTTTCGTTCCTCATACGCGGGAATGCCCCCCTCCTCGGAAATCACGGGAGTCCCGGGATCGATCTCCCCGAGGGCATCCATGATAATGTGATGTGCGGCGAGATCCGCCTTTGTCAGCGGCGAGTTGTCATCCTTTGTTTCAACTTCGATCTCTCGGTCGTAGTACTCAAGCGTAGCTTCGCCCGCTCTCCTGGCCGCTTCTATAACTTGTTCGAACATGGCTTATGCCCTGAAAATAGATGGTTTCACCCGGCCATATGGCAAAAAGCATGATGTTGTGCTGAGGACCGGTGTAGTTGCTGTCTGTATGAACAGGCGCAAAACTACAAAAAAAATAGGTAAGTACAACCCAGATTAGAAAAACTTCAGGTTACGCGTCACTCGCAAAAAAGGTCCGGCCGGGGAAACAACGGGAGGAGGCGAGGTCCCGGTTTACCGGGAGCATGATCAGAGTGGCCAGACCATTGGTATTAACAGAATCACAATCATCCACAAGATTACAAGAAGAGGAAATCCGACCTTGAAAAAATCGGTGAACCGGTAGTTGCCGGGGCCGTAGACCATCAGGTTGGTTTGGTACCCGATCGGTGTCAACATCGACATGGACGCCACCATGGTCATGGCCACCAGCAGTCCCCGGGACTCGATGCCCTGGGCTTCCGCGATCGAGAGAGCGATGGGGAACATCAAGGCCACGGCTCCATTGTTGGTGATAACCTCCGTAAGGAACGCGGTTACCAGCACGATTCCGGTCAATACTCCCCAGGTGCCGTAAGCACTGGTAACATCGAGTATCCACAGACCGATCAGTTCGGCGGTACCACTTACCTCCATGGCCCGGCCCAGCCCGAGGGCCGCCCCGATGACAATCAGGACGGTCCAGTCGACCGACTTCCGGGCTTCCCCCGCCTCGATGACGTTGAATGCCAGCAGAACAGCCACCCCGAGCAGCCCGGCCAGTGCGATATGCAGCGTCCCGGAAGCGGCTA
>JAWVZC010000125.1:0-10898 GCA_033722415.1 Balneolaceae bacterium
CCAGGATATCGATCTTACGGTCGCGCCAGGAGTACCGGGAGGCGACGTCGCCTCGTACTTTACTTACCACGAGGTCGGCCGCTTCATGTACCTGAAGGCCGAGTGCTGCTGCCTTCGGGCGGTCAAACAGAATCTGAATTTCGGGACTGCCCTGTTCCATGGTAGACTTGACATCGGCAAACCGGTCATCCGCATCCAGCTTGCGGGCGAGTACGCCGCTCACCTGTTTCAGCTTGTCCAGGTCGTACCCGGCTACTTCGATCTCAACAGGAGTTTTAAAGGTAAAGAGATCCGGTCGTGAAAACTTGTATTGGAGCCCGGGTATACGCTGAAGGTCGCTGCGCAGCTCCTCCATGGTTTGTTCTTCGGCTGTCCGGTCGGATCCATCGGCCAGTACCACATTCAGTTCCCCCCAGTTTTCGCCGCCCTGTTCGGGGTTTGCATCCATCTGGTTCCCGGTACCGGCAACGGCGAAGGTGGTCTTGACTGTCGGGACGGTGTTGGCTGCATCCTGTACCTGACGGAGTGCAGTATCGGTTTTTTCAATCGGGGCGCCGGGCGGCATCTGAAACTCCACCCGGAATTCACCCTGCGAAAGGGAGGGGATCAATTCCACACCCAGCTGTGGCACCAGGCTCATAGTGGCCACCAGTAAGCCGAACGCCATGACAATGACCAGGTACTTCCGGCACAGGGCCCAGGTAATGACCGGTGGATACCTGTTTTCTATGGCCATATATCCACGTTCAAAGGCATTAAGCAGCGGGGTAAGTACAACACTGAACCCACGGCTTATCCCGCGCACTGCCCGTGCTCCTGTTCTGACCAGGAATGTTGGTATGGTTACAAACAGGAATATTCGGGCGGTACGAAGCCAGCGACCGATTCTGGTTTTCGGCTCGGCGAGATCGGGCTCCGGTGCCGGTTTCTTTTCCCGTCCTGCCAGGGAGGAGAGCATGGGTATAAGAGTGATTGCAACGACCAGGGAGGCAAGCAGTGAAAATGTAACCGTCATCGCCTGATCGCTGAACAACTGTCCCGCGATACCCTGAACAAACACCAGTGGGAAAAACACCGCAATGGTGGTTAGGGTAGAGGCAATGACAGCCGTTCCCACCTCTCCCGCACCGTCGCGTGCGGCTTGCAGGGGATTTTTCCCCATCTCTCGGTGCCGGGAGATATTTTCGAGCACGACAATTGAGTTGTCCACCAGAAGTCCGATGCCCAGTGCAATGCCGCCAAGTGACATGATGTTCAGTGTAATATCGTTGCCGTACATCAGGTTGAAAGTTGCAATGATGGAGACGGGTATTGAAAGGGAAATGATCACGGTGGCCCATACATTGCGAAGGAAGAGATAGAGAATGATTACGGCCAGTATTCCCCCGATGATACCGGCATCAACCACTTCACTGACGGCGGAAGAAATAAAGGTCGACTGGTCGTACACGTTGGTCATAGCCATGCCGGCGGGCAACGCGTCATCGTATCCGCTGAGCCTGCTTTTGACATTTTCAGCCACGGAAACGGTATTGGCGTCCCCTTCCTTGTAAATTGCAATTTCAACCGCTTCCTGTCCATTCAGACGGGTTATCGCCTCCCGTTCCTTGTATCCTTGGGTAACCTCGGCAATATCTTTCAGGTATACAGGCGTTCCGTCCTGAATGGTCACCACTACCTCCCTGATCTGATCGATGGTCTGAAACTGATTCAGCGTTCGTACAAGGTACTGCTGGGAGCCCTCCTCCAGGCGTCCCCCGGAGAGATTGACATTTTCTTCACTCAGAATCTCCGTAACCTGGTCAATCGGAATCTTCAGGTGGGAGAGACGCTGCTGATCGATTGCAACCTGTATCTCCTCTTCCAGGCCACCGCTCACCTTGACCGACGCTACCCCTAGCACCGATTCCAGTTCTTTTTTAATCTGTTCGTCGGCAAAACGGCGGATACGTTTCAGATTATTGATGTCCAGCTGCGGTTCGGTGGCGGCGGCCGATGCAAAGTCAACTCCGGCAGGTTCCGGTTTGTTATCGGTGGTATACAGCGCATACCGCATGATCGGGTCGAGCGTGGGGTCGAAACGCAGGATTACGGGGCGTTCCACTTCAAGCGGGAGCTGTAGGGCGTCAAGCTTCTCCCGGACATCGATGCTGGCGAAATCCATATCGGTACCCCAGGCGAATTCCAGGGTAACATCTGACTGGCCGGGTCGGGAGATGGAGCGTACCTGCTGTACATCCTTAACCACGCCAAGCGCCTCCTCCACCGGCTTGGTAACGAGGTTTTCAATTTCGGCGGGAGCCGCTCCCTCATATTCCGTGCGTATGGTGAGGGTCGGGTAGTTCAGTTCGGGAAGCAGGTTCACCTTCAGCCGGGAAAGCGACACAAATCCGAACATCAGGATACCGATGGTGAACATCGCAATCGTTACTTTCCGCCGTATGGAGAGGTCAATAATTTTCATGATGCATTGTCAAAATATGGTTAAGAGCCAGTTCAATTTCCCAGATCCCTCTACTGGTACGAGCCGCGTTCTGCAGGTGGCCCCAAAAGTGTAAATAGCCGTATCCTGCGGCATTTCATCGCAATCCAATTTAGTAGGAAACAATTTCAACAAGGGCACTGTCTTGGAGACTGCTCTGCCCAATCGTCACCACCTGCGTCCCTTCTGTCAGACCATTGGTGACCTCAATATTCGAACCGTTGACATAGCCGGTTTCAATATTCTGACGGAACGCCATTTGATCCCTGATGAGATAGACACTGCTGGAACCGTCTTCAGTAAGTACGGCATTTTTGGGGATCATAAGGGCATTTTCATGGGTGTCGTACACAATCCTGACACGTCCAAACATCCCTGGTTTGAGCCGGTTTGTTTCATCATTAATGGCCACCGTTACCTTGAAGGTACCGGTCTCGGGATCAACCACCGGGCTGATGCGCAGAACCCTGCCTTCGAACGACTCCCCGCTGATTGCGTCAACCTGGATAAAGGCTGCCTGGTTTTTTTTCAGCTTGCTCATCTCATGCTCGGGCACATGGAGTATGGCCAGGAGGGGATCGAAATCGGTTATTTTGAACAGCTCCTGGTCGGTGTTGACCATATTACCCGCCTTTATCAGTCGTTCCGATATCACACCGCTGATCGGGGCACGAATTGTCGTGTACTCCAGGTTAAGTTGCGCCAGTTCATACGCTGATTTCTGGGATGCGTATTCAAACTTCGAATTTTCAAACTGCTCTGCACTGATCAGGTTCTTCTCATAGAGCTCCTCGTTACGCTGATACTCGTTAAAAAGGCGATCCATCGTGGCCTTGGCCCGTTCGGCCTCAATGTTAAATTGTTCATCCTCCAGCTTTGCAAGGACCTGGTTTTTCTCTACGAAATCACCCTCTTCCACCTTGATTTCTTCGACAATGCCCCGAACCTTGGCAACAGCCATCGCTTCCTCTTCTGCTTCCAGGGTGGCGGTAGTCGAGTAATATGCGGATATGGTACCGCGTGTGGCTTCCGATATTTCTACCGGAATGGCAGCCGTTGAATCCTTGTCACCCGTGTTCTTTGACTGGGTTTCCGATGTACAGCCGTTGTTGATAACGCCAATTGTACCCAGTGAGAGAAGCAACAGAACCAGTTTTGATATCTTCATCTTACCCTACGTTATGTCCGAGTTTATGTGAGTGTGGAATCCCGTTGTTTAGTCATTCGGATGACGTTACGAAGAGATGCCTAGTATGTTTCATCCGGTTTAGAAAATCCCTGTAGGGAATGCGTAAAACCGGTTGCTCATCTCGGGACCTTCCGGTTTACCAGGGTGGTCCTTTCCCCACTTTCCGGGAGGCAGCAGCGACCAGTTCGGAATGGTATGAAATATCGGTAACCCTGAATTTCATCAGGGGAGCGTTTACGCGGATCGGCGCTCACATAATCTGATAGGGACCGGGCTTGGTATTGTCAGGGGATGAATAGCCTGCATTTCTCACAAAGATATTGGTATCACTTAATGGGGGTATAACAGGTACATGATAAAATTCGAGGTCATACCGGACCCAAGGGTACCAGATTCATCGAAACTGATCCGTCCGCTGCGCCGATATGAAAAATGTCATTTTCTACGCAGTGAGCTGTATCGCGCTCTTACTGTTCCCCCGCCTTGCGGTAGGCAAATTTCTCGATGCGAAATCCAGGCTACTCCGCTTTTTTGAAAATGATATCGTCATAATACCCGGTTACCGACTCTCCGGTGTTATCGGTATCGGTCATGATGGCCACTCCTGTTATACGGCCCGGTAGTTCACCGAACGCCTGCTGATAATGATCGTAGATATTTTTGGTTTCCGTAATCCACTCGCCCGTCTGTTCACGACCCGTTCGGCACACGAACATCTGCACCCAGTTGGTGTATGGATTGGGAACGATCGTACCCTTTTCGACCCCGTTAGCCCAGATATAGTTTATAGACCGGAGCGGAATCTCGTAGGATGTAAAGGTTTTGATCGCCCAGTATTTGATCTTGTCACGAAACCCCAGTTTGGATCGGTCATATTCAAATGTGAGGTAGATGCGGGCGGGGTAATCATCTCCATCCCTGGAATAGACGTTTCCTTTGTCTATTACGTCACTGACTTTCCAGCGCCACTGAATGATTGGATACTTCTTTGGATCGATATCGACCTGATAAATCAGGCCCGAGGCGGCATTCGAACTGGTGGCCCTGATTACACTGACGGAATCCCCCTCAGTTATCAACCGGTACTCGGTCAGGTTGTCCGCTTTTACTTCCAGCGGCTCCCACTGAACACTGTCGGGATTGTTGGTAGCGAAATCCTCAACCGGAATCACAATGCGGTTTTTATCCTGTCCCTGCGATTGTAATGAGAAGCAGGCCAGCAGCAGGAGTAACAACGGGAGGAAACGTATTCTGTTCATTATCTTCAATCAGGATTTTGGGTTTTCATACACTTGTTATACGAGCATACCGGTCGCATGGATTGTAGAACATCGCTGAATATACAATACCAATTGAATATTAGGTTCTAAGGTTCATTACCCCTATAATTACGGGGCAAATGTTAACATACTGATTCACTGCCGGTCACTCATTATATAGAGTGAGTGTGAATAGGGAATCCGGTGAAGAAACAATTTACCAGTTTTGTATTCCGGAGCAGTCCCCGCTGCTGTAAATTCCGATTGTTACCGCGGTCGCATGCCACTGTCTTCGCTGGTGCGAGACGGGAAGGAGACCGCGGGGAGGGATAAGCCAGAAGACCTGCCTGCCGTGATGAAGGAAACGCTTTCGGGAGAAAAGCTGTACCTATGAACAAGATAAGAACGGGTATATCCTGCCTTTGTATATTCATGCTGTTCCTGGGATGTGGGAACGGCGATCGTGCCGGCCAAAGAACCGGTGAGGAAGCCGCTCTGGAGATTACGAGAGTTTCGGGTACCGGGGAACGGGCTTCGCTAGCGGCCAGATATGCGGCCGGATTTACGGTCACCCACCACGAGGGATACAGTGAACTGACCATTCTCAACCCCTACCAGGATTATACCGACACCCTTCGGTATTACCTCGTTCCGCGAGACGGTAATATCAAGCCGAATGAGAAATCGGGGCAGGTAATCGAAGTTCCGATCAACAGCATGATCGCCACCTCCACCACCCACCTCGCACTTGTGGATATGCTTGAGACGCAATCAGTTATTAAAGGGATTACCCAGCCGGATTATGTCTACGACCCGGAGATACGCCGGCGTGTAGCGTCCGGGGCAATTGCTTCGTTTTCGGGCGGAGAATTTAACAGGGAGCAGGCACTGGCACTGAACCCGGACCTTGTGATGGTGTCCGGGGGACAGGCCTCGCAGCTGGATAATTTCCGGGTGCTGCTCGAATCGGGGATAAACGTGCTGGTTAACACCGAGTGGTTGGAGCAAACACCCCTTGGCAAGGCGGAGTGGGTAAAGGTCATGGGCCTGTTGCTGGGCAAAGAAAATCTGGCCCGAAAGAAGTTCCAGCGGGTAGAAGAGCGATACCTCGAACTTAAAGCACTGGCAGATCGGGCCGATCAGCACCCTCTTGTGATGAACAATCTGCCCTATAAGGGGGCGTGGTTCGTACCAGGGGGAAACAGTTTTACCGCCCGGTTTTTGAAGGATGCCGCTGCCGAATACCCGTGGTATGAAAACAGCTCGACGGGTGGATTACGGGTGGATTTTGAGACGGTGTATGCGGTGGGACTGCGGGCGGATATCTGGATAAACCCCGGCAATGCACGCACAAAAGAGGATTTGCTGGCCGCCGACCCCCGATTTAGCGATTTCAAATCGTTTAAGACAGGTCGAATCTTCAACAACAACAAACGAATGAGCCCTTCGGGCGGAAATGATTTCTGGGAATCGGGAGTAGTGCATCCTGAGATAATCCTGGCGGACCTGATCCGGATCATGCACCCGGAGTTGCTCCCCGAACATCAGCTCTTTTACTACCAACAAGTGGAGTGATGAATAACAGAGATATGGACAGGCAATGGTACCCAAACCGGCGTTATGCCGTCTGGCACCTGCCGATGCTGCTGTTGGCGGTGGCACTGCTCTTCCTCGGGAACCTGGCCCTGGGATCAGTGGATATTCCCTTTTCGGAAATTGTAGCGGTCATATTTGGTGAAACGGCGGCTCAGGAGGCCTGGACAAAAATCGTCACCAATATTCGCCTGCCCAGGGCCTTCACGGCGATTCTGGCGGGGAGTGCCTTGTCAATAGGGGGGCTGCAGATGCAAACGCTGTTCCGCAACCCGCTGGCAGGTCCTTCGGTGCTGGGAATTACAGCGGGGGCCAGCCTCGGTGTCGCCGCCGTGATGATGACCTCTGGAACCATTACCACGATGTTCGCTATCCGGCAGCTCAGCAGCCTGGGAAGCTGGATCATCGTAATTGCGGCGAGTCTCGGGGCATTTCTGGTATTGTTGCTGATTCTTGGGATATCCGTTCGTGTGCGGGATAACGTAACACTGCTGATCATCGGCCTTATGATCGCCAATATTACAATTGCGCTGGTCAGCATATGGCAGTATTTCAGCAACCCGGATCAGATCCAGGATTATCTGATCTGGACGTTCGGGAGCCTGGGAGGCGTTACTATGGACCAGATTTATATCCTTCTGGTTATTATTGTGGTCGGCACGGTGATTGCGTTTTTGCTTTCAAAGCCGCTGAACGGCCTACTGTTGGGCGAAAACTATGCAAGGAGCATGGGGGTCGGTGTGCAGCGCGCACGCATCCTCATCATTGTAAGTACCAGCCTGCTGGCGGGAGGGGTTACCGCTTTCTGCGGGCCCAT
Organism: Balneolaceae bacterium; assembly: GCA_033722415.1. GTDB lineage: Bacteria > Bacteroidota > Rhodothermia > Balneolales > Balneolaceae > JAMQKA01. Next base: position 7,341 of record JAWVZC010000125.1, read on the forward strand.
CGGGTTTGTGGGGGTGGCGGTACCCCATCTCACAAGATCGCTGCTCGGAACAAACGACCATCGCATTCTCATACCCAGCACCTTTCTCATGGGGGCCCTACTTATGCTGGGGTGTGACATTATCGCGCAGGTGCCCGGCAGCAGTACGACCCTGCCGATCAGTGCTGTAACATCGCTGGTGGGGTCCCCGGTAGTGGTTTGGGTAATCGTTCAGCGTAAAAACCTGCAGGCATCATTTTAATGAACAACGGTAACCGTAACATACTAACGACAGAGGCACTCGAAATAGGGTACGAGGGGCGGGGCCGGCACACCCGAGTTGCCAGAGACCTGAATCTGAGCCTGGAACGTGGTGAGTTGATCGGCTTGCTGGGGCCCAACGGTTCCGGCAAGTCTACGCTGATCAAAACCCTGGCGGGAATGCACCGGCCGCTGGCGGGAGAGGTGTGGCTCGAACAACAGGAACTCGCCTCGTTATCTCCCAAACAGGTGGCCCGAAAGGTCAGTTCGGTACTTACAGAACGGATCAGAATCGGCAACCTGACCGTCTATGAACTGATTGCCTTCGGCCGAAGCCCGTACACCGGTTTGCTGGGCCACCTGCGTGACCGGGACCGGGAGAAGATCGCATGGGCTATCGATGCGGCCGGACTCGCGGAATTTACCAGCCGCGATGTGTTGAAATTGAGTGACGGTGAACGACAGAAAGTGATGATCGCCCGTGCACTGGCTCAGGATACCCCGGTAATTCTACTGGATGAGCCGACTGCCCATCTTGACCTTCCCAACAGGGTGGAGATCGTTCGACTGTTGCGCGGGCTGGCCCACGACACCGGCAAGGCGATCCTGATGTCGACCCATGAGCTTGACCTGGCTCTCAAGGCTTCGGATCGTGTTTGGCTGATGGACAGGGAAACCCACCTCCATGCCGGTACTCCGGAAGATCTAGTGCTTGTGGGGACCTTCGAGCAGTTGTTCATCCGCGAAAGTTTCGACTTCGACCTCGAGACCGGTACCTTCCGGGTTCACATGCTCCAAAATGGCAAAATTACAATCACCGGAAACAAGGTGGCGGTGTACTGGACTACGAGGGCGCTGGAGCGGGAAGGGTACCGGGTGGAGGAAAAAGCTGATGGGGCCGATATCGAAGCCTCAAACAGTAATGGCGATTATCAGTGGATAATCGGGGGAGAAATAAACCTGCACTCTGTAGAGGAGCTTGTTGATTACATAAGGAACCGGTGGCAGGCTGACGAGATCGATAAGGTAACTGGTTAACTGCTTGCAAATAATATCCTATATTCCCCTTCATGAATTACCTGAGGCGATGGAAACGATTAAAAATACGGCTATCTGTAAAGGGGCGGCAGCTTTATAAAAAGGTCCGGCTTCAGTTCAAGGATATCGAAATTGAACTGTATGACCTCAACACGTCATTGAAACCGTGGTTTCGGGGCATCAGTATCATCCTCGTGGTGCTCGCTGTAGGCAGCCTTGTCGGTTCTATTGGTTTTGAACTGACACCGGAATACAGGTACTGGAACGAAATTCTGGATCTCGCAATCGTCGGCGGGTTTATCCTGGTATTTGCCGGGCGACTGGTTTTTACCTCCAGGCGCAGAGCCCTGATACAAAACAGGCTGGTCGAATCAACCCTTTTCCTGCTTTTGGTTCTGTTTTTAGGCTTTTTTAGTCTCGGGGAATTCATTCCCCAGGATCTCTACCTCTTATTTCCCTACATGACAGGCGGCTATGATCTGCTGGTACTGGTTACCAAGTTGTACCTGGTAGTGATCGTGTTTGTAAAATTGCTGCGTGCCACCCCGCTGCTCATATCCCTGCAGCGTCATCCGACCCAGGTCATTGCGGGCAGTTTTTTGGCAGTGATCGTGGTGGGCTGCTTGCTGCTGATGCTCCCGAATACCACGGTAAACGGGGAAGGGCTCTCCTTCATCAATGCCCTTTTCACATCTACCAGTGCCGTTTGTGTTACCGGTTTAATCGTTGTGGATACCGCCACTCATTTCACTTTTATGGGGCAGGTTATCATTTTGCTGTTGATCCAGGTCGGGGGTATCGGCATTATCACATTTGCCACGCTGTTCGCTCTCTATATCAGCAGTGGGCTGGGGGTTGGGCAGATGACCTTCCTGAAAGATATCGTCAGTACCGACCAGGCTCATGAAACCGTGGCCACTATCAAACGGATCGTGGGTATGACGCTGATCCTGGAAATATTGGGAGCTGCTGCATACTACATCAGCTGGTCTCAGTTGCTACCTGATACCGGTAACCGACTCTGGTTCTCACTGTTTCATGCCGTATCCGCATTTTGTAATGCCGGTTTTTCCCTGTTCAGCGACAGCCTGGCGGCCCCCGCCAACATGCTTAACTGGGGTGTCAACATAACCACCATGAGCCTGGTAATTATCGGGGGATTGGGCTTTACCACCCTGTGGGAACTGATCAGGGGAAATCCCCGGAAGAAAAACCCGTATCAGCGGTACTCCATGCATACTCGTTTTGTTCTTTATGCGACCGCAGTTCTCGTAATCTCGGGAACGGTCGGATTCCTTGTGCTGGAGTGGAGCAATTCGCTGGGCAGTTACGGCCTGCCTGACAAGCTGATGATCTCGGCCTTTCAAAGTATTACCACACGGACAGCCGGTTTCAACACGGTGGATATCGGGGGCCTGACGACCAGTACCACTGTCATGTTTTTAACGCTGATGGCAATTGGTGCCTCCCCGGCCTCTACCGGCGGGGGCATTAAAACAACAACCATTATGGTGATGCTTCTTGCTGTGTGGGCCAATATTACGGGTCGTGAACGTGTGGAATTCAATAAGCGAACCATTCCCTACCGAACGGTATTTACTGCACTGACGGCATTTACCCTGGCTGCCGTCGGACTGTTTATATTCACATTTCTGTTGACCATCACTGAAAATATGCCGTTTATCGACCTGCTGTTCGAAGAGTTTTCCGCCTTTGCCACGGTTGGTTTGTCACGCGGCGTTACCTCGGCACTGAGCGACTGGGGCAAATTGATCGTTGCCAGTTCCATGTTTATAGGCAGGGTGGGGAGCGTAACGCTGGCCGTTGCGTTTGCCCGCCGGGAAAAACCGAGAAAATATCGTTATCCTGAAGAAAGTGTGATTGTGGCATAACACAATGCGAGTGCGACAGGAGGAGATACCCAGGATTGCTCGTTCCTGTTAAAAAGATAAAATGAAGCTGTTTCCCGACACCGGAACAGAAAAAACGGGTACTTCGCCTCTGCGGTATTGGCCGGGAAGGCCAAGCAGGGGAGTCGGAGACCTCCTGCATGCAATCTTCCCCAGGCCGGTTTGCCTGGTTCCTGAGCATGGTAATATTGACACGAAGAAAGGACTGCAATGAGTAATGACAATCAGTTTTGTGTAATCGGTCTCGGTGCATATGGGTTCTCACTGGCCAGGTCGCTGGCAGAACACGGGGTATATGTAATGGCAATCGACCATGACCTCGACCGGGTCGAGGAGATCAAGCAGTATGTATCCGAGGCCATACAGTTCG